>JBDNIP010000554.1:0-7261 GCA_041688245.1 Algoriphagus sp. | reverse complement strand
GTCATGAGGATTGCAACAGGAATACACAACCTCCGAATCAGGTATAAAACAGCTATCTAAAAAAATTCGTGATAATGTTTAGTATGTGAAATTAAACGGATACCTCTAAAAATTCATTTAGATGTTAATCCAATTGTATTTTACATTACTGACAAACCTATATTCAATTAGCTTAAGCAGAAACTTTTAATTATAAGGGGGTTTCCACTGGCTCATATATCTCAATTACAATTTTATTCTCATCTGCTCCATAAACATCTTTGCGAAATAGATTGATCCCAGTTGAAGACAATAAAATTTTTGACGGATCATATACTTGTGAGGAGAAAAAACGCTCTCCCAACTTCTCATAATGCTCATCGAGAATTATAATAAAGAAGTCAGGCCCCTCTGAGACGAAAAGCTTTTCCAAAGGTGGCCTAATTAATGCCACCCTGTAATATAAGTTATGATTTTTGTCATAATATATCCCCCTATAATCAGAGGTAGTCATGCCATGGTCATCCTCTTCTTGGTCACGGGTGCCCTTTACCCTCTTGAGATAGTGGGATGGGTCATACCTGAAAGGGAAGATGGCCTCAAAGAATTCAGACCCTACAAAGTGTTGGCTTACTAACTTAGACCGAAGATTTACTTTTTGAAGAAAAGGATCCACGGGGTAGCTTACAACTAATTCGTCAGTGGTATGATTATAGGCTATACTTGGCTCGTATTTGAATTTCGTCCCCCAATATGCATTGGTATATAATTCCGGAAACACGCTAAGATAAGTTATCTTCTTCGTCGCCAAATCTACGCTTAATGAACTTGGATAATCCCGGTAATCACTTTGATACCTCGTAATTGTCGTAGGGATAAATAATTTTCCTTGTGCATATAGTATAGGAGCGTTAGCAGAAGGGAAGGGCATAGGTAGATTAGCTGGATCACCGTAATCTACAAGAGGGTACCGTTTGATTATTTTACCGGAATCCGTCAAATGTAATAAAGCTCCCGTCCAGTGATGGAAAAGATAGATGGAGTCAAATCCATGAAGGTAATGAACTGAAGTAGACAAGTTTCCCACTCCATTAGGCCCTTCGTATTCGAATTGAACCGTGCGCAACTTTTTGGTATCCTTATACTCAAATATCGCCAAGGTCATAAGATCGGTATCGAGAAAGCTCAAATATTCCCTCCCTTTGATAGTCGATACTCCTATGGAATTAGTCGAAAAGCGAAGACTGGAATCTAAAGGAAACTCCAGTACTTCCCGGGATATCAAACCCATCTCCTTTTTGTACTCCGAAGCGTTTTCTTTTTGAAAATAAGAATTAAATCAATTCTTATCAGTACAAGCGAACCCAAACAAAATTAAAAGGCAAAGAAAACTAATGCCTTTTAATTTGAAATATAAACCGGAACAACATTCCATAAGAGAATATAATTTAAAGGCTGTATTATAGTACTAATAAGTTTTCGTAAAGTGTAGTCTAAGAGTAACATTCTACAGTCCGCAATTTTTGGAAACCAGAATTCACCTAAATAAGGAATATCTTTAGTTCTTGTAGATTTCATATCTTTTCTCATCAAACAAATTTTTGATAAATTGAAATAACAGTTTTCACTATTTTCAAAGAGAGAAAGCTAACTCCGAATAACTCGAAAATAGATGTCACATAATTCACTATTTGACTAATTGCAAGTATCTGAATCTAGGTATTTTTTTATTGATTGTAATTATATATATAAAATTTGAGGAACTTTTAAATATTGAAAAATCTCACTTACTAATATTCAAGCCAATAAGGATATCCGAGACATGAAACTTTAAAAATTCATCCGAATGAGTGTCAAATGTATAGAGATCTTGATTAATAAAATCGATATCAAAATGGGTGAAATGGTTATCCATTTTCAGTTCCGCAATAGGCGTCCCTGCCCAATCAAACAGCAAAATCGATGGAAGTCTTTTTCTCTCAACCTCATAGTCCTTAAAAGATTCATTGACGTATATTACCCCGAAAAAATCATCAAAGGCTTTAATATTCAAAAAAACATACTTCCGATTCCATTGTGGCCATTCTTTTTCAACCATTGCTATATCTGTCAATTTATCTCCAATACCGATTGTTTTAGCTATGGAGCTGTCAAGCGAATACAGGTTGATGTAATTCAACCCGGTCGGTGCCTCCACAAATTTTTTATTTACATCATTATACCTCGTGTTGGTTGCCAAAATATTGAAATCTGCTCCTTCACTTAATGTAGCCTGATTGAGTTTCTCTAAAATTGGCAATTCTATTTTTTCGCCTGATTTTAATAAATATCGGTTTTGTTGTTTATCCCTATTTTCAATTTCCTTTATAAAAAACGTGCTACTATCGACCATAATAAAATTGGATAAAAATGGTGGCAAATCAGCTTCCATTAAGCTAAGGTATAATTCACCAGAAGCGACAGTTTGCCCAATATCTAATTTTTTAAGTTTTCCTTTTTGGAAATCATAAATATAGGCCAACAACTGACCTTTCTCTCTAACAATCTTGGTTTTACCTTCTGCACTTGGCCCCTGCATAAACTCCAATGGGCCTTCACCTCTTTTAAAAAATGATCTAAGAATTTGGAGATCAGGTAGCGAAATGATTGACCATATACCTTCAGGATTGCTCGTACTTAAAATCATTATACTGTCATAAATCACAAAATTCCGTATCCCGATAATATTTATATCTAGTATTTTCCTATCCTTAATTGTAAATGTTGCAGGATAATCACTCACATATTCTATGTGATCAAAAGCCATGTAAACAGGCTTACCTGATGAGGTTTCTCCACAGCTGTAAACAAAACACAGGAAAATCAAAATGGCGAAAATCGCTAATTTATATGAGGAGTTTGAAAACATAGCTTTTGATTGAATACTTAAATTAAGTTAGGACCGTAAAATAAATACCGGTCCTAACTTTGGTAAATCGCATTAGCAACTCTTTTCAGTAGTATACCACGCTGCTTTGCTATCATCTATAAAAGAACAGGATGGACAATATCGGACCTGATGTCCAGCCAGGCTGGTAATAGTATTGTAGCAAGCCTTTCCACTTACACCACCATCACTCCCTGCAATCGCATTTTCCAATGCAACTTCCGTTTCTACAAACTCAGCCTGAGGCTGCGTAGCAAAATTAGCTCCCGCCCAAGTAAGGCAGATCAACACTACGAAAGAGGCAAACCAGCCTCCTTTTCGAAAATTTAATAGTTTCGTTACCTTGATTTTTTGTTTGTTTTGTTGTTAAAATAATTGAATAGTTGATTTTAAATATATTTTTTCTTTATTCCAAATACTTTACCTTCAGTACAATACAAATACCACTAAATTTAGTCTATCCTTTTTTTCAAAATCAGAAGATTATTCTGATTTAAGACTAGCCCCCCCCCTAAAACTTTAATTAAGTTTTGTAAAAGGGGTGAAATACGAAATTTTAATTTTTCTTCACTTTTCGGAAAAAATTTTCCAGCTAGGCAACTCATTATCAGGGGAAAAAATGTAAATATCCTAAGAGCTCAGGACATTTTTTGCTTCCGTTCGTGTCCCCACGAATGGCAGACCTCATTATTTGGCGATGGGGGGGAATGTTGATTCTAACAAGGGCGAATGTCAATCCTGACAAGGGCGAATATTGATTCGCCCCTACTGGAACTTATTAGGCGGCACGTTTCGCCGCCGTTCGTGTCCTCACGAATGGCAGACCTCATGATTTGGAAGGGCGAATGTAGATTCGCTCCTATGAAATCATCGATCCGTCCGCCGTTCCTTCATGTGGCTGAATTAGCTTCAACTTACCGTCTTTGTCTTCCGCCATCAGGATCATTCCCTCAGAATCGATTCCCATCATCTTTCGTGGAGCGAGATTGATCAGCATGGTCACTTGCTTGCCGATCAGAAACTCTGGCTCAAAATGCTCAGCCACTCCACTCAAAACTATGCGATGGCCAAGTCCTGTATCGACCTTTAGCTTGATTAGCTTTTTGGACTTCGGCATTCTCTCTGCTTCCAAAACAGTGACCACACGCATATCTAATTTTGCAAAATCATCATAGGTGATCAAGTCTTTCATCACCGGAAGGGGTACATTTTCAGCTTCATTCATTTTCTTGGCATTTAATAGTTTTTGAACTTGTTTTTCTACGGTTTCATCTTCGATCTTATCAAATAATAAACCTATTTCTCCCAGCGCTTTTCCTCCCTTGAGTAAATCAGCAGCACCCGCATCTTCCCATTTGATATGCTTCATATCAAATAGTGAAACCAATTTGCCAGCGGTAAACGGTAAAAATGGCTCAGAAACTATTGCAAGGTTTGCCGCAATATTCAGCGCAATATTCAGGATCGTTGCAGTTCGATCCGGATCTGTTTTGATTGCTTTCCAAGGTTCCGTATCGGCTAGATATTTGTTGCCAAGGCGAGCGAGATCCATCATGATACCCAGTGCTTCCCGGAATCGATAACGCTCTATCGAAGCTGCAATTTTATCAGGAAATGCTTTTAAGGTAGCAATTACTTCTTGGTCATAACCTGTCAGCACACTTTTGACGGGAACTACCCCTTGAAAATACTTATGGGTCAGCACCACCGCTCGATTCACAAAATTGCCATAGATCGCAACAAGCTCTGAATTATTACGCGTTTGGAAATCCTTCCAAGTAAAATCATTGTCTTTGGTTTCCGGAGAATTGGCAGTCAAGACATAGCGAAGCACATCCTGTTGACCTGGGAATTCTTCGAGGTACTCATGAAGCCAAACAGCCCAATTTCGCGAGGTAGAAATTTTATCGCCTTCCAAATTCAAGAACTCATTTGCCGGCACATTCTCAGGAAGGATAAATTCGCCATGAGTCTTAAGGATAGCAGGGAAAATAATGCAGTGAAATACGATATTATCTTTTCCGATAAAGTGTACCACTTTGGTATCCTTGTCTTTCCAATACGGCTCCCAATCGATTCCTTTTTCTGCTGCCCATTCTTTGGTTGAGGAGATGTAACCAATCGGCGCATCAAACCATACATAAAGCACTTTGCCTTCAGCACCATTCACCGGAACAGGAATTCCCCAGTCCATATCACGAGTCATCGATCTGGCTTGTAGTCCATCTCCGGCTTCTAACCAAGATCGACATTGCCCAAGTACATTATTTTTCCAATCGGAGACATGCTCCTCCAAGATCCACTTTTTCAAAAAACTGGTATATTTCCCCAAATCAAGAAACCAGTGCTTAGTCTCTTTCAGTATCGGAGTTCGACCGCTCAATTTTGATTTGGGATTGATTAATTCTGTTGGGCTCAATGAAGCACCACATCGCTCACATTGATCTCCGTAGGCATGTTCATTGGCACATTTTGGACAGGTGCCCTCGATATATCGATCGGCTAAAAATTGGTTGGCCTCTTCATCATAATACTGGTCGGTAACTTGCTCAAGAAATTCACCTTTATCATATAAATTCTTGAAAAGTTCCTGGGCAGTCTCATGGTGAATCTTTGCAGAAGTCCGGGAATAATGATCGAAACTAATTCCGAATTCGCTAAAACTTGCCTTCATCATCTCATGGTATCGATCCACAATTTCCTGAGGAGTTTTATTCTCTTTTTTTGCTTTGATGGTGATCGCTACACCATGCTCATCAGATCCGCACACATAGGCTACATCTCTTCCTCTGCTACGCAAATATCGGACATAACTATCTGAAGGAATGTAACATCCCGCCAAATGCCCAATATGAAGGGGACCATTGGCATAAGGAAGCGCGGAGGTGACGGTATAACGTTTAAAATTCTTAGAACTCATAGTTTATTAATGATCAAATCGTCAGAGAAAATGACGGCAGGAAAGTCTGTTATTGGAGTAGTCGCAAAGATAGGAAAATCAGCCAAAGGAGGTCTCAGGCATTGGCAAATTCGTTTCTAGCTTCTTCGGTAAGTATACCATTGTAGATTATTGTAATCGCCTGATCGTAGATTTCAGAAGGGCTTAGCGCCATCTGTTTGGTAATGTCTTCTGGAAACTGGCTGATGAATTTTGGATCCAAAAGTGACTGAATAGCTGCCGCATATAGCATCACCATCAGACTCACATTGATTTGAGGATTTACAAGTTCCTGAGCTATGCCTTGGCTAATTAGTTTTTGAAATCGGATATAGGCAGATTCATTGATATAGATCCGAAGCTCCTCCCAGATCTCTGGCGCATATCCTCGAAGGTCTTCAATAAGTTCAGGATTAATCGGTGCAAGATGAGTAGTAATCACAGTAAGCGTGGACTTAAGTTTGAGCGGAAATGGGATAAACTTATTTTCCAAAATTGCCTCCACTTTAGCTGCCAGCTTTGTTTTCAGAATTTCGAAAGAGGCATAGAGCAGCTCAAGCTTTCCTGGATAATATTTATAAAGCGTCTTTTTGCTCATCGCAAGTGAATTCGCAATATCATCCATGGTGGTATTTCGATATCCTTTCTCTATAAAAAGAGCGTAGGCCGACTCCAAAATACTACGTTCAATAGCTGGTTTTTTGATCATGGAAATTTAGGGAAAAGGGAATACAAAGGTTTAAAATAATCGGAGGATTTACAACGGCAGCGTTCTCGCGAGGGTGTATTCATATAGCCTTTGAGGTTTTTTCAAACCTCGAAGATTTTATAGCTGAACATACTCCCAGTCCTTTCAGCTGCAAAACAGAAATCTTTGCCACATACGCTCCAATTTCATTAGCTAGTTGGTGAAAAAATATCTTGATATTCATTTAATGTTGTAGCCAAGCAGATCGAATCTATGTGAACTTCATCGAGAAATCAATTGCATTGGATAAATGGCTAGGAAAACTGTAGGACCTGAAAGCCAAGGCCAAAATATTATTTCAGATCCAGAGAATTGAAACCGATAGTCAATTCGGAGACTGTAAGGCTGTCGGTGGTGGAGTTGGCGAATTACAGATAAACTTCGTAAAAAGATATCGAATTTACTTCAGGGAAAAGAACAGGAAAATAGTAATCCTTCTAATCGGAGGAGATAAATCATCCTAACAAAATGACATTAAAAATGCGAAATAAATCTGGTAACAAATTAGTTGAATAGCGGTATGGAAACTTTAAAATTTGCACATCCGCAATGGCAGCAACAAAGAGATGAAAGCAACTTAACATATGGTAAACACCAGAATTACTGGTACTTCTTCCGATGGTTATTGGAACGTCATGGGCTTGCCTCGCTGTGGCGGGCCTGCCTCGCT
>JBDNIP010000553.1:0-8434 GCA_041688245.1 Algoriphagus sp. | reverse complement strand
TACTTGCCATGCCGATAATGATTGCTGTAGCTTTGGGTGTTCAAAACGGAAAAGAATCCAAAACCATTGATCCGTACCTAAAAAAAATGGCCTTGAGCACCCTTCTGTGGACAATTTTATTTGGAATAGGATTGGTCTTTTTATGATGCGCGGTACTGTCGTGGTCACAATCAATATAGCAGGACCTATTTTGGTTTAAATTTTCAGACTTGAACCTTCCAAACACTTCAAAAGTCTTGTACCTGGATTTTCAGCTAAAACCTGACACTAGTCCTTTTTTTCTTTTCCTTTTTAAGGTAATTTGTAACAATAAAATACTAAAACTATGACCAAGATTCTCGTTCCATTCGACTTTTCCGAGCAAGCTCAAATTGCCCTTGACTTTTCTACCGCTATTGCTGCCAATTTTGGTAAGGTCCATATCGCAGTGCTCCATGTAATGGAAATCCCAGCATCATCGAATATGGGTACCATGGGAGGTGGAGAGATGATGCCTAATATGGAAAACCAGATTTTCTTTGTCGAATTGATCAATAGAAGAAAAAGCCAGATTGAAGAGTTAAAAGAAAAATATATAGCGGCGGATTTCACTTTCTCAGCGACGATCAAGCTGGGAAATGCCTTCAAAGGAATTTCAGAATCCATTGTTGAAGAGAATCCTGATATGGTGATCATGGGTTCCAAAGGCTCCAGTGGTATGGAAGAAGTGCTGATCGGGAGTAATACCGAGAAAGTCGTCCGGACTGCAACTTGTCCGGTAATTACTTTAAAATCAGCTGTCGATCCACAGGATTTGAAGAAAATTGTTTTTGCCAGTGATTTCCGGGACGATAATGCGGAGATAGCGAAGCGTATAAAACACCTGCAGGAGTTATTGGGAGCTCACCTTTATTTTGTGGTAGTCAATACTCCGGGGAACTTTGAGACCAGCCGAGAATCAATTAAGCGAATCAAGGAGTTTTCAGCAAAATATGATTTTAACAATGTCACGGCAGAGATCTATAATTCAAGCTCCGAGGAAAGTGGAATTATCGAATTTGCTGAAGATGTAAAGGCTAATCTAATCGCTATGACTACCCATGGTCGTACAGGGTTTCTACATCTGATCACAGGCAGTATTGCTGAAGATGTTGTAAATCACGCCGTTCGTCCCGTATGGACTTTAAGAACAAAATAAAAATCAACTAATAAATTTATATCTGATTTTGTAGAAGGTAAGTTTATCGCTATGGCAAAAAAAAATAATGACTGGAAAAAACGGGATGGTATGGTGTATTCAACCAGTGATAATTTTGAATTTCAAACGAACTCCTCGGAAAACTTAGAATCAACAGCTCCAAATCAACAGAATCTAAAAGTAATGTTGGACAAAAAATCAAGGGCTGGTAAAAAAGTCACGCTGATTGAAGGGTTTATAGGAACTGACATTGAATTGGCAGTCTTAGGGAAATTGCTGAAAAATAAATGTGGAGTCGGCGGCTCGGCAAAAGACGGAGAAATCTTGATTCAAGGAGATCAGCGGGACAAAGTTGTGGAACTCCTCCAATCAGAAGGATACAAAGCCAAAAAAGCGGGTGGGTAATGGTGAAAATCAATCCTTCCTATTTGCTTTTTAAAACATGTCTTTATCCCCTTCTGCCCTATTTAGCCTACGAGGCTTCGAAGGTTAAGAAGTCAGCGTCTGCTTTGCCGGCAATTTCAGAGCGCTTGGTTCTAAAAGGAAAAAAATCGGAACTCTTACTTCTCGGTGAGTCGACTGCAGCTGGTGTAGGTGCAACTTCAACTGATTTCACGCTTGCGGGACATATTTTCAATCTATTTAAAGGGGAATTTACCGTTTCCAATTTTGGGAAAAAAGGAATTCGAATAGCCGAAACACTCCCGTTTTTTGAGGCTGAGTTAGCAGAAATTTCAAAGTCAAAAGAAGGAATATTTATTTTTCTTGGAGCAAATGATTGTTTTCAATTGACAAATCCGAAATCATTTGCCAAATCATTCGCTGGATTGATCGATAGACTAGAGCAATTATTTCAACCCAATTGGATATATATGGCCGATATTCCGCCAGTCCAACTCTTTCCAGCTTTTTCCCCGCTCATGAAAAGCTGTCTTCATCGACAGCGGGAATTTCTCAGAAATGAGATGAGGTTAATTTCAGCCAATCGAAACAACGTTATTTTTGAAAAAATCAAATTGGAATTGAAGGAAAATTTTTTCGCTTCGGATGGGATTCATCCATCAGACTTAGGATATCAACTGATTACTGAGTTCGCTTTCGAAGGAATCCAAAATCATATGAAGCAGAGAAACCCTGAGCGTTCGGGGCTCCAGTGAGTTAATCTTTTGGGTCTGATTCATTTCTTGCTGAAATCTATTTTAAGAGGGACATTACCACCTATCCAGGTCTACTAAAGCAAAAGCGTTCCAAAGATAATTTTTTAGGTTTGCCTAGTTTAGTTGTATTATAGGGCCACAAGATGTTACTAAGACTTTGTGTTGGAATGAAAATTGAATTGGGATTTTTAGTAAAGTTCGATTTCTTACAAAGTATCGGATGAATAGATTTGTATCTTTTACTACCATCCCTATCTTTGTGTTCAACAATGGACAATACAACTAGAAATAGTGAATTTTTAACTAAATGTAAGCAACTGCGCTTGCTGCATCAATTCCATCATTCCGTCTAGGGAATGCTTTTTACTACCCGGTGACGTTGATGACAAGGATTCTTCGGCTTGCCAAAATTTATTAATCCTCTTTTAATTCGTAGCGTAAAAGCCCTAATGGAAAAAATAATTCGTATTGCCGTGCAAAAAAGCGGTCGACTATCCGAAGATTCACTGAGCCTCATCAAAGAATGTGGCATCAAAATCTACAATGGGACAGGCAAACTCATGTCCACTTCCACTAATTTCCCCATCGAGTTCTTATTTCTCCGTGATGATGATATTCCAGGCTATGTGGCTGATGGAGTAGCTGATTTGGGAATTGTCGGAGAAAATGAATTGGTTGAGAAGGATAAAGAAGTGATTACGCTCAAAAAATTGGGTTTCTCAAAATGCCGACTTTCTTTAGCCATTCCAAAAGGTCAAGAATATGTTGGCGTCTCCTATTTCGAAGGAAAAAACATCGCTACCTCCTACCCAAAAATTCTAGGTGACTACCTGAGGAAAGTAAAAATCAATGCTGCTATCCATGAAATAAGTGGTTCGGTTGAAATCGCTCCCAGCATCGGTTTAGCGGAAGGAATCTGCGATATCGTCAGTTCAGGCTCAACGCTAATGATGAATGGCTTGAAAGAAGTTGAGCAAATCTTCAAGTCAGAGGCTGTTTTGATTGCCAATAAAGATTTGGCAGATTATAAGATGGCAGTTGTTGAGAAACTACTTTTCAGAATTAATGCCGTACAAAAAGGTAAAAGCAATAAATATGTTTTGCTAAATGCCCCAAATGAGTCTTTGGAAAAGATCGTGAGCCTGATTCCAGGTATGCGTAGCCCAACTATTCTTCCTTTGGCTCAAGAAGGTTGGTCATCTGTGCACTCAGTGCTTCAAGAGGATCAGTTTTGGGAAAATATAGAGGAACTTCGTGCCGCCGGAGCAGAAGGTATTCTAGTTGTGCCAATAGAAAAAATGATTATTTGATTAACCCTTACATTGAATTTATCTGAAAGCTATCCTAATGAAAATTTTAAATAATCCCAACAAATCTTCTTGGAACAAGGAGCTTGCAAGGCCAGTATTCAAAACCAAGGCAATAAATAAAATTGTAAAACCAATCCTTAAGAAAGTTCAGCGATCCGGTGACAAAGCACTTTACAAGTATGCCCATGAGTTTGATCATGTAGAACTCAATTCCTTGGTAGTGTCTAAGGAGGAGATTGTAGAAGGCATAGCAGCAGTATCAACAGAATTGAAAAAAGCGATCGAAGTTGCGAAAGCGAATATCGAGCGATTCCATAGTGCTCAAGTTTCACCCGAATTGATAACGGAAGTGATGCCAGGTGTGGTTTGTAGGAGGAAGAGTGTGGCTATCCAAAAGGTGGGACTTTATATTCCAGGTGGAACAGCCCCACTGTTTAGTACTGTATTGATGTTGGGAATTCCTGCAAAACTAGCCGGATGCAGTGAGATTGTGCTTTGCACCCCTCCTAATCGTCATGGGAAAGTACACCCAGCAATCTTATTTGCAGCCAATCTGATCGGGATTACCAAAATTATCAAATCTGGTGGTGCGCAAGCGATAGCAGCAATGACTTTCGGAACTGAATCTGTTCCTCAAGTAGATAAAATTTTTGGTCCTGGAAATCAATTTGTAACTGCAGCAAAGCAAAAGGCTACAAAATATGGCGTCGCAATCGATATGCCTGCAGGGCCTTCTGAAGTATTGATTTATGCAGATGGTACTGCTATTCCGGCCTTTGTGGCTTCAGATCTACTTTCTCAAGCAGAACATGGCGTGGATTCACAGGTGATTTTGGTGACCGATACAGAAGTATTTGCCAAAAAAGTAATCAAAGAAATCAATATCCAAATCAAAAATCTTTCTAGAAAGGATATTGCAAAAAAAGCGCTCAGCAACTCTTGCATTGTTATTCTATCTGAGCAGGAAAAAGCTGTTGAGCTGATCAATTTCTACGCACCTGAGCATTTGATTATTGCAGTAGCTAATGAAGATGAAGTAGTGGACGCTATTTATAATGCAGGTTCGGTTTTTATTGGAAATTTCACTCCTGAATCTGCTGGAGACTATGCATCAGGAACCAATCATACACTGCCCACTTATGGCTATGCTCGAAATTATAGTGGTGTCTCTATGGACAGCTTTGTAAAAAAGATCACCTATCAGAAGATTTCTGAAGAAGGATTGAAGCTTTTAGGACCTACAGTTGAGATCATGGCTAAAAACGAATTATTAGACGGGCACGAATACGCAGTGACAATTCGTCTTAATTCACTAAAGTACAGCCAGGTATGAGCTTCAAATTAGAGAAATTACTTCGACCGCATATCGCAAGCCTAAAAGCTTACACTTCGGCCAGAGATGAATATACTGGGAAGGAAGGCATTTTTTTGGATGCTAATGAAAACTCTTTTGGATCGATTACTGAACAAGACTTTAATAGATACCCTGACCCATATCAGATAGCACTCAAAGCGAAAATAGCCAAAATCAAAACGGTTAAAACCTCCCAGATCTTTTTGGGAAATGGTTCGGATGAAGCAATTGATTTACTTATCAGAGCTTTTTGTGTCCCGGAAAAAGACAATGTCATCCTGCTTCCTCCAACCTACGGGATGTACGAAGTAAGTGCTTCCATAAATAATGTAGAAGTTCAAAAAGTCCCGCTGACAGCAGATTTTCAACTCAGAACTGACAATATACTTGAAGCTGTCGATAAACATACCAAAATCATTTTTATCTGCTCACCCAACAATCCAAGTGGGAATAAAGTGGATCGTGATGATATACTACATATCCTGAAGAAATTTAAGGGAATCGTAGTGGTCGATGAAGCCTATATTGATTTCAGCGACGAGCCAAGTTTCACCACAGAGTTGAAGAATTTCAAAAACTTGGTAGTCATGCAGACATTTTCAAAAGCTTGGGGTTTAGCATCCCTCAGACTCGGAATGGCATTCGCTTCCAAAGATTTGATCAAGATTCTCAATCGAATTAAGCCACCTTACAATATTTCTGGCCTGACCCAAGATACTGTTTTGGCGGCTATGGATAATTATGGAAAAGTGAAGTCGATGATTGTAGAAATCCTTTCAGAACGTGAGCGCTTACAATCTCAACTGGAAAGCTTTGATTTTATAAATAAAATTCATCCATCTGATTCAAATTTTCTTCTAGTCAAACTGCCTAATGCAAATCTGGTATATGATGAGTTGATTGATAAAAAAATAATTGTGAGAAATCGATCAAAAGTAATTCTCTGTGAAGATTGCCTTCGGATCACTGTAGGGATACGCGCTGAAAACGAGCGCTTGGTAGAGGCACTTTCTGAGGTTTTTACTTCAAAAAATTAAAAAGTGATGAAAAAGAAAGTATTATTTATTGATCGTGATGGCACGATCATTAAAGAACCACCGACCGATTTTCAAGTAGACAGTTTGGAGAAATTAGAATTCCTTCCCAAGGCGATCTCCAATCTTCGGAAAATCGCTGAGGAAACGGATTATGAATTGGTAATGGTGACGAATCAGGATGGTCTGGGAACCAGTTCTTTTCCCGAAAAAGACTTCTGGCCAGCACACTATAAAATGCTCAAAATACTCGAGCAAGAGAATATTTTTTTCAAAGGGATTCATGTGGACAAGACTTTCGAACATGAAAATGCGCTGACTCGAAAGCCAAATACTGGATTGCTGACAGAATACTTTTCTGAGGCCTATGATCTTGCCAATTCATATGTGATTGGAGACCGATTGACAGATGTGAAGCTTGCAAAAAACCTAGGATCTAAGGCTATCTTTATTGGAAATGAGGCCGAAGAGGCTGACTTGGTGACAACTGATTGGGATGAGATCTATAAGTTTCTGAAAATGCCCCACCGGACAGCTGAAGTGATCCGAAAGACTTCTGAAACAGAGATTTCAATCAAATTAAATCTAGACGGAAGTGGCCAATGCAAGATCTCAACAGGTTTACATTTCTTTGACCACATGCTCGAGCAGCTGGGTAAGCATGGTAGTACCGATTTGGAAATTAAGGTAAATGGTGACTTGCACATTGACGAGCATCATACCATCGAGGATACAGGGTTAGCACTTGGAGAAGCTTACTTAAAAGCTTTGGGAGGCAAAAAAGGTATTTATCGCTATGGATTCTTGCTTCCAATGGACGATGTCCTGGCACAGGTTGCAATTGATTTCGGTGGCCGACCCTGGATTGTTTGGGATGCGAAATTTGATCGGGAGAAAATCGGAGACATGCCCACCGAGATGTTTTTCCATTTCTTTAAATCTTTCTCAGATACTTCAAAATGTAACCTGAATATCAAAGCAGAAGGTGAAAATGAGCACCACAAGATTGAAGCTATTTTCAAAGGTCTGGCGCGCGCCATCAAAATGGCGGTAATGATTGACCCCAAGAACAGCAACCAACTGCCAAGTACCAAAGGCGTACTTTAAAACACTGAGGCTCAGAAAATTTAACACAAAATATTTTTTCTGAGCCTTATTTTTTGTTTTATTTAGTTATGAAACGATTTTTAAATACAACAACTACTCTTCTGATACTATTTGGTTTTTGTTCCTGCTCAGAAGATTTGCCTTCTATCGAGCGTATTTATGAGAAAGGAAACTATCAAGAGGCGATATCGGCATTGAATGGTTACCTGTTTTTTCATGTGACTGATCTCAAAGCGCTTCATCTCAGAGCGCGTTCTTACGAAGAAATAGGTGAAATCCGAAAAGCCAGAGCAGATTATGAACGAATAATTGACTTTGATCAAGATTATGCTCAGGCCTATGCTGGACTAGGCAAAATTCTTTTTGAAGAGAAAAAATATATAGATGCAGAACTCTATTTACTTCGTGCGGCCACAATCGATCACGAAGACTTTGATATTCTATACTTGGTTGGCAGGACACAGCTGATGCTCCAGAAATATGAATCTGCGGAGCAATTTCTCGAGATGGCCAAGGATCTCAAGCCCACATTTGCCAAAGTATATTATTATCAAGGTATGGTCAGAGCACTTCGTGGAGATGTTTTAGGCTGTGCAGCTTCTTTCAATTCTTATGTCAAGTTTGAGCCAGATCATTATCTTGGAAGATATAACAGAGGTTTTGCATTGATGAAAGCTGGGTACTTCGAATGGGCTTTGGAAGATTTTGAATCAGTATTGAAAGCAAACCCCAACCATGTGGAGGCACTGGCGAAGAAAGGCTATTGCATGGCTAAACTGGGCAATGATGAAGGCTGCCAAATTCTCAAGTTGGCAGCATCCAAGGGTAGCCTTTACGCTCAAGACCAAGCCGAAATCTGCGTCTAATCTAAATGCTATTTCAATCGAGCTTTCAAAGCGGCCTTATAATTGGGAATCGCTTGATCCGCTAATCCCAAGAATAGATAAGGTTCGATCATCTCTAGCTCCATCAGATGAAATAGTCCATCAATGACTACTCCATCTACTCGGACATAAAGACTTTCTGAAGCAAATTCAGTCACTAGGTTTTGACAAGATTCCATCAACTCAGGACTTGGATCAATTACTGAAACTGTTCCTCCAAAGTAATGTTGCACCCTGAAATCCTCCTTTGCAGGGGTTTTTAGCACTGCATGAGAGAATTTTGCATTGAAGAAAATCAACGAGTACTCTCCTACTTCCTGTACCTCTTTGATAAATGGTTGAATCAAATAATCTTCCTGCTCCAGCAATTCATTGATTTTGGTACTTTGATTTTGCCAAGAATCGACGTGG
>JBDNIP010000069.1:0-1147 GCA_041688245.1 Algoriphagus sp. | reverse complement strand
TGGAACTGCGAGTCCATTTCTGGCAATTAGTTGACCATGGTCATTGATAAGTGGGCAATTCGATTGTGTTTGATGACTGTCCCCTTGACAAGCAAGCCCTCGTTTGTGTAAATCTGTATATAAACTGCTATTTCGAAATGGAAACTGGTTTTTGGGAATTCTTGCCTGAATCAAATAATCCGCAGTGATGGATTGTCCATTTTCTGGGGATGAAATAAAGAATTTATGATCATCAATAGATTCGATCTTGGGGGATCTTCCAAGCTGAAATTTTAGAATTCCTTGTTTTGTCAGACACAGGATCTTTCGCATCGATATGAGCGGAGGTCCAAAACTTATTTGATTGAAGCGACCTAAGTAAAAATTCTCAAATTGCGATTTTGATTTAGGGCTGAAACCGCCAAAATTATAACATTCCGTAACTAAGGGAAGAAGTTTTCTCCAGACCTCAGTTGCTCGGACTAAGGGACTATGTTCGGGATCTTGACTGATCTCGTCTACATAGGATTGAAGGAGATTTGCCATCTCAATTTGATATTTTTCACCGCAATTGAAGCATTCCTCAGAAAGCGGATTCATAAATTTCTGAAAGCAAAATAGCGAAAACCACTCACCAGGCCTAGGACCTCTTTTAACCAAAGATTCGTACCATACTGCTTCCATTTCATTGCGTATCAGAGGTAAAATATCGAATTCAAAATTTATGGTACCATGTTTCTTTTTCAACAAGTTAATGGTGCTTGAATTGAAACTTTCAGGTTTCTCTGTAGCATTCGAGAAGTAGCTTGTCCTGGAGATCATGGGAAGCCCAGAACGAGAAAAAGCATAGATTTCCGAAGGTTCACAGCCACTTGGGGAGTAGCTCATGGAACCGTTTTCATCAATAAATTCTCCTCCCTTGCCTTCTGTCAAGGCCAGACTAGCATCAACAGCTGTCAATCCCAGACCGCTTACTGCAACTTTATCGTGATGAGATATAGATGCGAGCCAGTTTTGGGTTGGGTAGATGTGATCGATAAAGAAAGGATTCGATTCCAAATCAGGTGTGGAGGCTATTGGAAAAGAGTGCCCTGTAGTCAGAATTACACTTGAGTAACTCACCTCCGGATGAAACGCTACCTGATCTAATTCCAGTCTTACTCGTTGA
>JBDNIP010000552.1:0-8208 GCA_041688245.1 Algoriphagus sp. | reverse complement strand
TTTACGCAATACATGTACAATGGAATGTATTATAATCCGGCTTTTGCAGGTAAACAGGATGGGTTTCGCTTTTCAGTCTTAAATCGTTCTCAGTGGTTAAATTATAGCACGTCATCAGGGCAATCAGGTGCCCCAACAAAACAGCTTATTACTGCACAGGGACGATTACAGGATACGGGTTTAGGGTATGGAATTACTATTGTCAATGATCAGATAGGCCCAACTGGAAACCTTGAGATAAATTTTCAAACTGCTTATCACAAAAAAATTAAGAGATCAACAATTAGTCTAGGAGGATATTTAGGTATGTTTTCCAGCTCTATTAATTATGAGGAGTTAGTAGTGGTAAATCCAGAACCCGGGCTTCCAACTGAAGGTGAAGAAAGTAAATTGAATTTAAATTTTGGAGCTGGACTACTGTTTGATAGGGGAGATTATTATTTAGGGTTAAGTAGCAGGCATTTAAACGAGCCAAATTTTGACTTTGGAGATGGATCCTACGCGAATCAGTTGAAAAATCATTCATACTTACTTTTCGGATATCGTTTTAGGCCTATTGGTCAATTAGCAATTGAGCCAAGTTTTTTATTAAAAACTGTTTCTTTTAATAATTTTTCCTACGAAGTAAGCGTTATTACTACACATCAAAATAAGATTAGTGGTGGAATTGGTTTCAGAGGGGAGGAATCTGTTTCTCTTATCTTAGGCTACAGCTTGCTCAGAGACAATTCACTTAAACTTGGGTATTCCTTTGATTTAGTATTTGGTGGATTGGAAGCAAAAGCACCAACTAGTCATGAAATACTCCTTAGGTATTCATTATCGAACGTGACCAAAGAGTTAGATCGAGTAATCCAAAGAACCCCTAGGTTTAGATTTTGATGAATAAAAAAGTTAGCTTCAATGTACTCAATTTTTGGCAAGTAATTTGGAATTTTACATCAAATTCAGCTAGATTTCGCATATTAATATTACTTAAAGCCTCAATTTGTTTAATGAACGAAAAAACGTCATTTATGTATAAGAAAATAAATTTGCGTCTTTTACTAATCAATCTTGGGTTGGCAGTAACGATACTTCTACCGAGTTGTAGTCTTTTCGACAAAAAGGGATCTGCAAGCGAAAAGATGAATAGAAGAGGCGATGTCACTGGTGTTCCCAAGCGAGGAAACTGGCAACAAAGTCTTCCTTTTGATATGGTACCTGTGAAAGCTGGTACTTTCTGGATGGGTCAATCTGATGAAGATATTGCATTCACGCAGTCATCTCTAAATAAGCAAATAACAATTTCTGAATTTTTTATGGACAAATATGAAGTGTCCAATAACAAATACAGACAATTTTTGGAGTCGGTAAAAAATAGTGACATGGATAATGGAACTCCTACTACTTTAAAAGATCCGCCTCAACTCAATTATGAAGAGTTAAAACCTGACACGACAGTGTGGTCCACTAGCTTCAGCTACCATTATGGAGACCCTTTGATGGAGTTTTATTTTGACCATCCTGCATTCGACAACTACCCTGTTGTTGGTATTACTTATGATCAAGCGAATAAGTATGCTGAGTGGAGGACTTATTTCCAGAATTCCAGAGATGATTCTAATTTTGATGGGCCAAGATTTAGACTTCCTTCAGAAGCTGAGTGGGAATATGCTGCAAAAGGTGGAAAAGATGTTGCTAAATATCCTTGGGGAGGACCTTATTTAAAAAATAAGAGAGGTTGCTTGATGGCCAATTTCAAGCCGGGAAGAGGAAACTATATCGACGATGGATTCGCATACACTGCTCCCACCGATGTTTTTGCACCTAATGGCTTTGGACTTTACAATATGTCAGGAAATGTTGCTGAATGGGTGCTTGATGCATATGCAACAACTTCTAGGTCAGTTACTTGGGATTTGGATCCAATTTATGATGATCCAAATGAACCAAGAAAAGTAGTGAGAGGAGGAAGTTGGAAAGATATTGCTCATTACTTAGAAACAAGTACAAGAACGTATGAATATGAAGATGTAGCTCAGGCACACATTGGATTTAGGACTGCTATGACATTTATTGGTAGGTCAGGGTCTATGGATGTAAGAAGTACAAGTAGAAGAAGAAGATAAATCAAACCACTCATAAACACTTAAATCTTAATTTAATTCATAACAATGACTAGTAACAGTAACTCTTTCTCAGCTAAATTCTATTCAAGCTGGATGCCGAAAATCTACGGGATAGGTGCCGCAGTAGTTATTCTCGGGGCGATGTTTAAAATTTTAGATTGGCGTTTCGCTAACTGGATGATCGGAATTGGGTTGTCAACCGAGGCGGCCATCTTTTTCCTTTCTGCTTTCGAACCAAAACAAGAAGAAGTAGATTGGTCCAAAGTATATCCAGAACTTGCCGGTGATGCACTAGCTGCAAAAAAGATAGTGAAAATAGCTAATGGAGATGACACGGCTCAAAAGTTGGATGAAATGTTAACCAGTGCTAAAGTTGGCCCAGAGCTTATTGAAAGTCTAGGAAAAGGAATGCAAAATCTTGCTTCTTCTGCCTCGAAAATGGGTAATCTGACTGACGCAGCAGTTGCTACAAATGAATATGCTACAAATGTGAAAGCAGCAGCTAAAACATTGGTGGATATGAATGCTTCCTACAGCAAAACAGCTGCCGCCCTCACCGAAATGTCTGCGGTCTCTCAGGATGCAAAAGCTTACCACACACAAGTTCAAACAGTAACTAAAAATCTTTCGGCTTTAAATTCTGTGTATGAAATGGAGATACAGGACGTAAATAGCCATGTCAAGACTTTGAATAAATTTTATTCTAATATGACTGTAGCAATGGAGGGTCTAAGCGAAGCTGGCAAAGAAACAGAAACCTTCAAAAACGAATTATCAAAATTGAATCAGAATTTTAGTTCATTGAATAAAATCTATGGTGGAATGCTTTCCGCCATGAAAGATTAATTCCTTTTTGATTCATAAATAATCCATTAAAACTTAAAAATGGCAGGAGCTATAGAAACACCAAGACAGCGGATGATTGGTATGATGTACCTGGTTTTGACAGCCTTATTGGCGCTCCAAGTCAGTAACCAAATCCTCCAGAAATTTATTTTACTCAATGATGGAATGGAGCGTACTTCCAAAAACTTCATTGGTAAAAACGTATCTACAGTAGAGTCTATTGCTTACACAGTAGAGCAGCAAGGAAGTAAGGAAGTAGATGTGCCAAAAGTAGATGCAGCACAAAAAGTAAGAGAGGCTACAAAAGAGGTGTATGGCTATCTCGAGGAGCTAAAGCAAGATTTAATAGTGCAATCGAATGCTAAGAATGACGAAGGGAATTTCGTAAATGCCAATCTAAAAAATACAGAAATCACCGGTAATTTATTCGCGAATAATGGCAAGGGTCAAGAAATGAAGGAAAAGCTGAATGCTTATCCAAAGCAAATTTCAGCTATCCTCTCTGATATTGGCTTTCTTGACATACGGTTTCCAGACATTGCTAAAGATGCTAAAGACATTGAGTTGTTTGCAAACGACAAAGAAATAAACAGTAAAGATTTCGTCGCATTAACTTTCGTGAAATCACCAGTCGGTGCAGTAATTGCTCTTCTTTCTCAGTTTCAAAATGAAGTTTTGAACATAGAGAGTGAGTCTTTGAAAGCTATTCAGAATTCAATCGGATCATTCTTTTTCAAAGCTGATGTAACTGAGGCTCGTATCGCAGCACTTTCAAACGTTGTTGCAGCAGGTACTAAATTCGAAGCTGATATGTTTATCGCTTCTAGCTCCACTTCAGCAGCACCTACTATGAGTGTTGATGGTAGATCGATAACAGTTAATGCTAAAGGATTTGGTAAAATTGAATTTTCGGTCACTCCGGCAGGCCAATACGACGATCGTGGACTTGCAAAAAGAATTTTGAAAGGTGAGATTATTACCAATGTAGGAGGAGAAGATAAAGTTCTTCCGGTTGAATATGAGTATTTCGTCGCTCAGCCAGTAATCAAAGTATCTTCTGAAGTAGTTCAGCAACTTTATGCAGATTGTGCCAACGAATTATTAATTGAAGTACCTGCTTTAGGTAATACCTATTCACCTGAATTTGCAGTGTCAAATGGCCAATCCATTAAAGGAAATAAGCCAGGGCAATTGACTGTGATTCCAAGTGCTTCAGGAAAAGTAAATATCGGAGTAAGTAGTGGAGGTAATAAAATCGGAACAGTAGACTATGACATTAAGCCAGTTCCAACTCCTACGTTGGTTCCGGTTACATCCAATGGAAGTGAGCTTGACTTGAGCCTGGCTCATGCAATTACAACTTTAACTGGTATAAAACTACTTGCGAAGGCAGAGCCTACTTTTGCTAGAACAATGGCAAAAGATGCCGTTTTTGAAGTGACGGGAGGGGAGATGCGATTATTGAGAAACGAAGTCCCTAGGCAGAGTGCCCAAATCTCTTCAGGCAATTCTCTCGCTATGCGCTCGTTATTAGAGAGCGCAAAAACTGGAGATGTTATCGTTTTTGAAATCCGTCAAGTGACTCGAACTAACTTTAGAGGAAATAAAATTTCTTCAGAATTAAGGCAGGTAGTGCCGATACGGATTAAATAAAACCTATTCGTTTTAGTGAAATATAGAACTCATGAAAAAGTTAATCCCAAGTATATTATTGTTCTTGATGTTGGCAATTTGTTTGGCCTCATCTTCAACTCAAGCACAAATTGCCACTAGCGTAAATCCTTCAGGGTTTGGCGATAGAAAATTTGTAATGGATACCATTCTTTCTGCCAAGAAAATCCGTGAAGATGATAAAATGTATCAAATCGGAGTTTGGCGCAGAATAGACCTTCGTGAGAAGTATAATCTTCCTCTCTATGGCTCAGGAGATACAAAGTTAAATGGAATTATAAATCAACTTTACAAAGCAATTGTAGACGAGAATGCGTTAGAAGTGTTTGCTGATGCAGAATTTACTCAGCCACTCTCAATCGCTGGGTTTCAAGAAAATTTTTGGTTGAACGCCACTGGTGACAGCATTTTTACAAAACAATTGTATTACTTGGATTTCAAAGAGGACTTTGTATTTGACAAGCACCATTCAGATATGGTTTTTGATATCAAATATATAGAAATGGTGATGCCTTCCGCTACAAATTCTAATGCGGGTCAAAAATCAATCGCTTTTATTCGATATAAAGATTTTTACAATCACTTCAAAAATCATCCTGATGCCCGTTGGATTAACTTCAACAATTTATCAAAAAGCTTGACTTATGATGAAGCATTTGAAGCCAGACTATTCAGATCTGTAGTGAGAAGATTTACTAATCAAGAGAAAGCATTGATAGCTGATCTAATATCAGCTGACAATCCTAACCCAGAAATGCAGGCCTATTTAAATGCTTTAGCATTTGAATATAGATTACTCGAATTCGAAAACTCCCTTTGGGAATGGTAAAAATAAGGGGGCTTTTAAGCCCCCTTATTTTTTTCTTTCCATTCAAATAAATCCCTTGCTTTACTAGCTCCGATTATTTTGGCAATTTCTAATTCGCTTGCTTCATATACTTTCTTAACAGATTTAAAATTACTCAGTAGCTTGTCTGCCGTATTTTCCCCTATCCCTGGGATTGTTGTTAATTGTGTTCCAAAGGCATTCTTACTTCGAACATCTCGGTGAAATGTAATTGCGAATCTGTGCGCTTCATCTCGTATACGCTGTAGTAATCGTAAACCTTCAGATTTTTTGTCAATATGAATTGGATAAGAATCACCAGGGAAATAGATCTCTTCAAGTCTTTTAGCAATTCCAATGATTGGCATTTTACCGTAAACGCCTAACTCTTGTAAAGCTTCAATTGCTGAAGATAACTGTCCTTTACCTCCATCGATTACCACCAACTTGGGCATTGGTTTACCTTCTTCGAGAAGTCGTCTGTATCTTCTTCCCACAACCTCTTTCATACTCGCAAAATCATCGGGACCCTGCACAGTCTTGATATGATAATGACGATATTCCTTTACTGCCGGCTTACCATTTAGAAAACACACCATACTTGCCACTGGATTTGTGCCCTGAGTATTTGAATTATCAAAGCATTCAATATGGTCAGGGATTTCTTGTAAGCTGAGATCTGTTTGTAATTGCTTGATTACGCGATCTTTTTTGTCCTCATTTAGTCCTATTAATAAGGCCTTTTCCTTCTTGTAGAATAAGGCATTTTTATAGGATAGCTCAATGAGTTTTTTCTTATCCCCAATCTTTGGCATGAACACATTTAATCCCTCAATTGGCTCAGACAGCTCAATATTCAAAAGAATCTCTTCTGCGTCGCTGTTGAATTGATCTTGAAGCCGCACCAATGCAGTGATTAGTAGCTCTTCAGGGCTCTCATCTAATTTCTTTTTCAGCTCGACATTTTTTGAAGTAATCAAAGATCCATTTTTAATCCTCATGTAATTCACGTAGGCAGTTTGCTCGTCTGTGACAATCGTACATACATCCAGATTTTTAATTGAAGGATTAGTAATTAATGATTTCGCCTGATACTTTTCCAATGAGTCGAGCTTTTCCTTCATCTTCTGTGCTTTCTCAAATTCTAAATTTTCTGATAGGATTTGCATTTCATTTTTGAAGTAGCTTTTTGCTTGACCTAGACTTCCTTTCAAAATATGCTTGGCCTGTTCCAAATCTGTTAAATAGTCAGCTTCTTTTTGTAATCCGACACATGGCCCCTTGCAGTTACCTATATGATATTCCAAACAGACCTTGTATTTGCTTTCGGCAACTTTGTATGGAGATAGATCGAGTTTGCAAGTCCGTATGGTGTAAAGCTCGCGGATTAGGTCCAGGACGTTATTCATCGCTTTGACACTTGCGAATGGACCGTAATAAGTCCCACGTTTTGGGATCATTTTTCGTGTCTGGAATATTCTTGGAAAATTTTCTTTAGTGACCAATAGGTAGGGATAGGTCTTGTCGTCCCTCAGTAAGATGTTATACTTAGGCTGAGATAATTTGATAAGATTATTTTCAAGAAGGAGCGCATCAAACTCACTGTTGACTAGTGTGATTTCAATGTTCCGAATCTCTTTGACCATTCGTTTGGTTTTGAGATTTACTCCGGTATTCTTGTTAAAATAGCTACTTACCCTCTTTTTTAAACTTTTCGCCTTCCCAACATAGATGAGTTCATTCTCCCCATTAAAATACTTGTATACTCCAGGCGTATCCGGAAGATTCAAACATTCACTTGGTAGGTATGAAGAGGACTGCATGGCTCAATATTAAAAAAAACAGCCTTGGCACTAAGACTATTTTCTGATTAGATCAATAAATCTTAGAAATCGTTTTTCTTTGCGTCGAAATCAAAGTCAGCAAATCGCTGACTTTCTTTTTCGTAGACATCGCAATTAATTTCAATGCTAAGCGGGCGCTCTGGTCTGGGAAAAGGACCTTTTGTGTATCCCAAACTCGCATCAGCATAAACCTTTTCCATAAAATTTACCCAAATAGGTCGGGCAGTACGCCCTCCTTGTCCATCCGTCCAACTTCTAAAGTGTATTGCGCGGTCATCGCCACCTACCCAAGTACCGCTGACCAAATCTTTACTGACTCCTATATACCATCCATCGGATGCATTTTGAGTAGTACCAGTTTTACCGCCAAGTTCATTTCCTTCTCGTAGCGAATATGGTACACCCTGACTTGTTCCCCCGCCCTCTTCAAATCCTCCTCTCAACATATAGGTCATTAGATAAGCGTGTTCTTCACTCATAGCGGGGCGTTTTTTAGCGGTGAACTGCTGGATTACGTTTCCATTTTTATCTTCAATCCGATCGATGTAGAAAGGGGTAGTGTGCTCACCTTGATTTACGAAAGTTCCAAATGCACCCACCATTTCATAGATTGAAACGTCGTTTACGCCTAGAGCTAAGGACGGTACTTCCTCCAGATCACTAGTGATGCCTAACCTTCTCGCGGTCTCCACTATGATTTTTGGGCTGAGCTTCTTCATCATGTAGGCAGTTATCGAGTTTACCGATTGAGCCATTGCTTTACGAATTGTCATTTGCTCATAGGTGAATTTACCATCCGCATTAGCAGGACTCCATGCTGGCTGTCCCGGAATATAAACTTCGACTGGCTGATCAATTACACTGTAGCAGGGGCTGTATCCATTCTCAATGGCGGCTGCGTAGACAAATG
>JBDNIP010000551.1:0-1916 GCA_041688245.1 Algoriphagus sp. | reverse complement strand
TGTGAACTAGTTTGGCACCCAGCAGCGACATCTCTTGATAATCTGAGCAATTATGTATTTTCATAAAGTTAAATATGGTTTACTTTTTAATTTTTTTGTACCCACTTTTCTACTGCTAATGAGAGAAAAGTATCGTACAGATTTATTCAACTCTAAAATTTGGGCTATTTTGGTCACCGGTCTACATCTCCTTAGTAGATCTCCCAGCCTTTAACCCAAAGTTAATGGCTCCAAGGTGGATAATTGGAATAAAATTGATATATCTGCGATTGCACCAGTATAAGACAAAAATCAAATATTATATGGCAAACATTCGCACTGCCGGTACCTCGCTGACCTATCATTCGCCCGCTCCGACATGGTATTCCCGCGAAATAAGGCAAGAAAAATAGGCTAGTAGCATCATTGTAAATACTCACATTAAATTTTATTTCATTCCTGATTGTAGCCACTCATTTCTATTTCTAAAAGTTCGGATTTTCCAATAACCAGTCTTATAATAGGAAAATGCGACCACGGCGGCGATCAAGTTAGAAATTGGGAATGCCCACCAAATACCCTCAAAGCTAAGTTCTGTTTTGGTTGAAAGAATGAAAGCAGTAGGAAAGCGTGCAACCCAAAGGCTAAAGATAGAAATAAGCAGCGAAGCCTGAGTAAAGCGGCTTCCATTAAATACTCCATTTAGCACTTGTTGTACGCCCAATAGCCCAAAGCTCAAACTCATAATTCTAATGAACTTAGCACCGTCTTTGATGACTTGGGGATCATTTGGCACAAAGAAAGCGGTCAGGTTTTCTGCAAACACAAACAATAGTAATCCTATTCCCGTAAGACCGAAAAAGGCGACCTTAACACTCAGATCTCCTATTTTTTCTGCTTGTTTGATTTGACCAGCACCTATGCTTTGGCCTATCAAGGTGGTCGTGGCAATACCCATTCCTATAGATGGGACAATTACCAAGCTTAGAATTCTAGCTCCTATTCCATAGGCTGCCACCACATTACTCCCATAGTTCGTCACTAGCATCACCATCAGTGTCATCACCGCTGCTCTTGAGGATTGCTCCAAACTAGCCGGAATTCCCAATTCAAATATTCTTTTTACCCAGCGAAACTCAAGCTTCATGCAGCTTAACTTGATTTTGATTCCCTGCTTTCCTTTGAAAAGAATATACAAGCCAGCTACAGCCGATAAACCCTGCGTAATAACACTCGCTATGGCAGCTCCTGCCACCCCATAGCCTTCAACACTGCCGTAACCAAAAATAAAAATTGGATCAAGAACCAAATTTAAAAGAACTGTACCAAAAACTATATACATCGGCAAAAG
Source organism: Algoriphagus sp. (assembly GCA_041688245.1). Taxonomy (GTDB): domain Bacteria; phylum Bacteroidota; class Bacteroidia; order Cytophagales; family Cyclobacteriaceae; genus Algoriphagus. The sequence goes on along the minus strand of JBDNIP010000551.1, from coordinate 586 downwards.
TACATTCCCGATTCCCCTCATTACGGATTGGAAAACGAAAAACATAAACAAAAATACAAATCCAAAAGATGAGACTTGAAAATAGGTAACAGAATCATTTAAAATCTCAGGACCTGCCCCTATCAAATTCATCAATGGAGCTGCCGAGACATATCCCAAAAGAGCTAAAAGAATTGAAATTAAAAATACGATAAAAACAGTTTGTGAAGCTGTGAAATCAATCATTTTCGGATCATCCGAACCTTTGAATTGAGATACGATCACAGTGCCTGCAAGTGTCAGTCCAGAACCCAGCGAGAGTACCAAAAACAAAATAGGAAAACTAATACTTACAGCTGCAACTGCATTAGCACCCAATCGTCCCAGCCAAAAAGTATCAATCAACTGATAAGCTGTCTGGAGGACATTAGCCATAATAATAGGCCAAGCTATTGTGAAGAGATTCCGGACTAAACTCCCCTCTGCTAATTGATTTTTATTTTTCATGAATCAAATTATTGAGATGGACTGACCACTATAACTAATTTGCCTGTAAAATTTGAAAATCAGAAGAAGAACGCTGTCTATTACTATAATTAAATATGAT
>JBDNIP010000550.1:0-3449 GCA_041688245.1 Algoriphagus sp. | reverse complement strand
GACTTGGGATCGCCGGGGCAGCACTTCAGGGCATGTTCCGAAATCCACTGGTAGAGCCGGGACTCATTGGAGTCAGCAGCGGAAGTGCGCTTTTTGCGATTATCTTCATTGTTTTCATTTCCGGAGGCAGGACCAGCGCATTCCTTACTTCATTGGGACTTCCCTTATTTGCCTTTGTCGGAGGGCTGATTCATGTGGGAGCAGTATTTAAGCTTTCCAACAGTCAGGGCGATTCGGATACAGCTACTTTGATTTTGGCAGGTATTGCGATCAATGCTTTTGCAGGAGCATTGATCGGACTCGTACTGTTTGTTGCAGATGATTCAGCTTTGCGCAGCTTTACCTTCTGGAGCTTGGGAGACATGAGTGGAGCCACATGGGCAAAAATTCCCTATGCATTGGCACTCATCGGAATCCCGTCAATTTTTATCCTGCAAAAGACACGCGAACTCAATGCACTGGCACTGGGCGAGCAGGAGGCTTATCACATGGGTGTATCGGTGAGACAAGTGAAAATTCTTATCTTGATCCTATCAGCACTTATCGTCGGAGCGGGTGTTTCAATGGTCGGCATCATCGGGTTTGTGGGATTAGTTGTGCCTCATTTGGTAAGATTGCTCTTCAGTGCAGACCATCGCATCGTATTGCCAGGCTCATTCCTGTTTGGGGCAATTTTGCTTAATGCAGCGGACTTGATTGCGAGGCTGATTGTCATTCCGGCAGAGATGCCCATCGGAGTGATTACAGCACTTTGCGGAGCACCATTTTTTATATGGCTTATTTTCAACTTCAAAAAAACCAGATCCTAATGTTACTTGCAAAAGACATTCATCACTGCATCGGCAAGCGTCAGATCGTTGACCAGATCAGCCTTGAAGTGCAGCCGGGAGAAATACTGGCTATCCTCGGACCAAACGGTGCGGGGAAGTCCACTCTTTTCAAGTTGTTGAGTGGAGAAGTAGTCTGCAAAAGAGGAATGGTCTCTTACAATCAGTTTGAAGTAGGCGATCTCAAAGCCAGTGAACTCGCAAAGATCCGAGCAGTTTTGCCACAGCATTCGCAGGTCAACTTCCCGTTCACGGTAAAAGAAGTAGTCACCCTGGGCCTCCATCAAGTCAAAGTAAGTCGCCATCAGGCCATACTTGAGGAGGTCATGGAAATGACACAAATCGGAAAGTTTGCCGACAAACTCTACCATCAGCTTTCAGGTGGAGAGCAGCAGCGCGTACAGCTTTCAAGAGTCTTGGTTCAGATCTGGGAAAATCAACCTTATCCCCGATACCTACTTCTGGATGAACCCACCTCAAGTCTGGATATCGCCCAGCAGCATGCCGTACTCAGAATCATCAAAAAACTCACCACACGAAACATCGGTGTAGTCATCATATTGCATGAGCTCAACCTTGCAGCTCAATATGCCGACAAAATTGCTTTGCTGAAAAACGGTATTCTAAAAAAGTGGGGGACTGTGCCCGAAATCATGGATGAACAATTATTGGAAATGGTCTTTGATCACCCAGTTCAGCTTATTCCTTACGCTGCCTGCGCTGCCGGATGCTTTGTGGCCTCCGCAGCAATCACAACAACCGCCCATCACTGTATAAATCAAGTATAATATGGAAACTTCAACAATTCAAAACGCGGCTTTAAAAACAGCTTGGAAAAATCTCAAACTATCGGAACCAACCCTCAGAATTCGTGATGCTGCAAAAAAACTTAGCGTATCCGAGGCAGAACTACTTACCACTGGGATCGGTGAAAACGTAATCCGACTAACAAATGATTTTGTCGATCAAGTCAAAAAACTTCCCACACTTGGAAGAGTCATGGCACTTTGCAGAAACGAAGGCTGTATACTGGAGCATAAAGGCACGTTTCAGAAAATCCATATGCACGCCGCAGGATCCTCAGCTATTGCTATAGTAATCGGCCCCATTGAGCAGCGACTGTTTTTCCACTCTTGGAAATTTGGCTTTGCGGTAAGTACCGAAAGCGCTCATGGACCACAATTCAGCTTGCAGTATTTCGACAAATCAGGTGAAGCTATTCTGAAAATATTTCTGCAAACAGCTGCCGACTTCGATGCCTCAGAAAAACTTGTTTTAGCACATACTGCGCAAATTCAAAGTGGAGACCTCGAAATTGAAACTTTTGACAGCCCAGAATATGTCTCTCGGGAGAACCTAGATTCTGTGACTTTTCAGAAGGAGTGGGAAGAAATGAAGGATACCCACGATTTCTTTGGCATGCTTCAAAAGCATAAACTGAATCGCCTTGACGCTGTAAAGTGGATTGATGACAAATGGGCTCATGAGGTGGATCGATTGTCCGTACGGAAAGTACTGGAAGTAGCCGCAGAGACCAAGCTTCCGATTATGATTTTTGCCGGAAATAAAGGTGCTATCCAGATCCACCAAGGCCCTATTCGTACGATCAGACCGATGAACCAATGGTTGAATATCATGGATCCAGATTTCAATATGCACCTCAACGAAGACTGCATCGCAAGTGCTTACTTGGTACACAAGAACACGGATGATGGCTTGGTGTCAGCCTTAGAGCTCTTCGATGCGAAAGGAGAAATGATCGCTCAATTCTTCGGCTTACGAAAGCCTGGAATTCCTCAAAAACCAGAGTGGAAAGCGCTATTAGAATCCCTAAACCATTGAAAATAGTAAGAATCACCCCTCTTGAGAAATTTTTGACACCATGTTTAGAATGAATCTGATTAAAATCTTGCTCCTAGCTGCTTTTGTACTCGGTGGGATGAGTCTGCATGCTGAGCAGCCGATCCGAATTTTAGATAAGGCTGGCGAACCAATATCATACGCATTAGTACAGATCGGAAATAAAAAGCCTATCCCGGTGAATGCCGAAGGAGAAATTGATCTGTCCACCATCTTAGCCGAGGATCAAGTATTGATCTTTGCCTTGGGGTATGAGACTAAAGTCCTTTCTGGGAAAGAATGTCACAATCAAAATCAAATTATACTCGAGGAGAAAGAGTCATCATTAGAAGAAGTGGTAGTCTCTGCAACACGAACAGATCGAAGTATAGCAGACTTACCCATGCCAGTGACTGTGCTCAGCCAAGAGAAAATCCGGCAAACAGGTGGTATAAGGCTCTCTGAAGTACTTCGAGAACAGACAGGCCTTCAAATCTCCTCAGACCATGGCGCTGGATTGCAGATGCAAGGTCTGGATTCAGAATATATTCTCATTCTTTTAGATGGGGAGCCGCTCATTGGGAGAACTGCCGGTACGTTCAATCTGGATAGAATCTCTGTATCCAACATTGAACGGATCGAAATCCTCCGAGGCCCATCCAGTGCGATCTACGGAAGCGAAGCTATGGCCGGCGTAATCAATATCATCACCAAATCCGGGAGTCAACCCAAAACAGCAAATCTTGGTTTCCGATCACGAACCTTCAACAGTTGGAATCCCTT
>JBDNIP010000549.1:0-7176 GCA_041688245.1 Algoriphagus sp. | reverse complement strand
TGCGGGTTATTACCTTCAGCTGTCCACTTTGATTTTAGCTCAAAATCTGGATTTCAGAAAGGCCGCTTTAGAGCTTGAAGTAGCACAGGAAAAAGGCTTTCAAGCTTTTCAATCATATCATTGGAGTATTTTTGGATTGGGCGGAATGCCAGAGAAAGCACTCGAGCTACGAGAAAAGTTTGAGGTTTCACTTCCCGCATATCTTTCTGAAGAGGGAACAATCACAGCAGCATACTTGACTTTGATCAGCAGATTTCATCAGACTCTATCCAGTAGTTTATTCACCACTTGGACTGATTTTCCAGAAAGTGATTACAAAACAGATTTAGCCCTTCGCCTGATTACATATAAATCCCATGGTCTTCAAGCTACCCAAATCAAAGAATTGGGTGAATACATTTCTAGTAAAATCGGAGTTCAGGATAAGCTGATGCCTTACCTTAAAAATCCAGACTTGAAATCGATCATTTCAGTAAATTCGCTTTTGGAATGGTTGGGATTAGGTGAAGAATTAACGGGGAATCCTTATTATTCCCCTTTGATTCTCAGTGCAGCGCTAGTAAATGCAGATCTATTGGCGAAATATGAAATTCTGAATTCAGCTACCCAATTCAATCGAGACCCGATTCTTTGGATGAAAAAGATTAAGACTGCAGAAGCAATTGGGCTAGATAATTATGCATCAGAAGCGCTGATCCAATTACAGGAATGGCTTTCAGCTGAAGAGATATTAGCCCTTCAAAATAGGAACAATTGAAAATCATCCACGTAATTTGAATACGGTCTTTTAGACTAATAAAGAGTAAAACACTAACTTAATCTAAAATTTGACATTATGAGCAAAATCATTGAAACCCACCAAATCAACAAAACCTACAAAATGGGCTCCGAGGTCATCGAAGCTTTGAAATCAGTTACCATTGATATCAACCGTGGAGAATATGTGGCATTCATGGGGCCTTCTGGGTCAGGTAAATCCACCTTAATGAATATTATCGGCTGCTTAGATACACCTACATCCGGAAGCTATATTTTAAATAATGAGGATGTCTCAAACATGACCGAAAATGAATTGGCTGAGATCAGAAATAAAGAGATCGGATTCGTATTCCAAACTTTCAATCTTTTGCCTCGAGCCAGCTGCTTAGATAATGTGGCACTTCCACTTGTTTATGCAGGTTTTAGTAAGGCTGACCGCCAGGAGCGAGCATTCCAAGCACTCTCCAATGTAGGCCTAGGCGATCGGACCAAACACAGACCAAATGAACTTTCCGGTGGCCAGCGACAGCGGGTTGCAATTGCAAGAGCTTTGGTAAACGATCCCAGTATTATCCTCGCAGATGAGCCGACAGGTAATTTAGACTCTAAAACATCTTATGATATCATGGAGTTATTCCATGAGCTCCACGCCAAAGGAAACACAATCATCATGGTGACTCACGAAGATGATATCGCTCACTATGCGCATCGAATTGTACGACTGAGAGATGGATTGGTTGAAAGTGATACTGTAAATGAAAATCCAAATCGAGCAGTTACACTGCAGGTCTAAGAAGCCATTTTATAAAAATAGATTCTTATTTTTGTTGTAAGACAAAAGGATGAGGAGATGAAAATATATACCAAGACAGGCGACCAAGGAATCACATCACTATTAGGAGGTTCTAGAGTGCCAAAATCAGACCCGCGGATCAATGCTTATGGTACCGTGGATGAACTTAATTCTTATATAGGTCTGTTGCGAGATCAGCCAGTGAACATAGACCGGACCGATATACTAAAAGAAATTCAAGATAGATTATTTACAATAGGAGCTGATCTGGCCACAGTTCCAGGAAAGGACAAAGTGAAAAAGCCTGACCTTCATTCTGAAGACATTGAACTATTGGAAAGTGAAATGGATCAGATGGAGCTTAGACTCCCGCCATTGACAGCTTTCATTCTCCCAGGTGGTCATCCGGCAGTATCATTCTGTCATGTAGCACGAACCGTCTGCAGAAGGACAGAAAGAATTACAGTAGAACTGGCTTCACTCGAACCTGTTTCGGATCTAGTAATCCAGTATCTGAATAGACTTTCTGATTACCTTTTTGTCTTGGGTCGAATAATGGCTCTTGAACTAAATGTAGAAGAAGTTACCTGGAAGCCCAGAATTTAATCAGCACTGTCCTAGTAGCAAAAGCCAATAAATTTCAATTTTATGAAAACAGTACTCGATTTCCCAGTTTCAAAAACACAAAATTCCAGACTAGCCACTACAGATTTTTCAAACTTAGTCTTTGGTAAGACGATGAGTGATCATATGTTTGTTGCAGACTTTAAGAATGGAGAATGGACTGATTTGAAGATTGAGCCCTATGCCCCGCTTTCGTTAAGTCCCGCCAATGCAACTTTACACTATGGTCAATCCATATTTGAAGGGATGAAGGCATATAAGAATGATGAGGATGAAGTGATTGTATTTAGAGGCGATGCAAATTGGGAAAGACTTAACAAATCGGCTGAACGGATGTGTATGCCACAAATTCCTAAAGAAATCTTTATGGATGGATTGTTAACACTCCTTGATCTGGATAGAGATTGGGTTCCTACTGCAAAAGGCTCCTCGCTTTATGTTCGCCCATATATGTTTGCCACGGATGATTACATCGGTGTTAAGCCTTCCGAGACATTTAAGTTTATCATTTTTACCTGCCCGGTTGGAGGATACTACAGTAAGCCAGTAAGTGTAAAAGTTGAAACTAAATATACCCGAGCCATAGCGGGCGGAACAGGTGCAGCAAAAACTGCCGGTAACTACGCCGCTTCGCTCTATCCAGCAATGCAAGCTCAAAAAGAAGGTTATGATCAATTACTGTGGACTGATGGGAAAAGTCACACTGCCATCGAAGAAAGTGGTACGATGAACGTGATGTTTAAAATTGATGGGCAACTCATCACTGCTCCAACCAATACAGGCACTATTTTGAAAGGAATCACACGAGATTCTGTTATCCAACTTGCTGAAGATTGGGATGAACCCGTTGAGGAAAGGTTCTTGACTGTTTCGGAACTAGAAACTGCCTTAAAAACAGGAACACTTGAGGAGGCCTTTGGAACTGGAACAGCAGCTACCATTGCACATATTGATCGAATAAATATTAATGGAACTGATTATATCCTTCCTGAAAAGGACGCTAACTCATTTTCGTATCGAGTTCTTTCAGAATTAGATGGAATCAAATATGGGGAATTAGAGGATACCCATGATTGGGTTGTGAAAATTTAAAAATCTAAGCGAGAAAAACTTCTCGCTTTTTTTATTTCAAAATCAGTTTAGACAACTTAACTCATTTCAATGAGTATAATTACAAGAGTTAATTAACTGATGAGTTCGCCTGGGAATAATAAAATCACTTACTACAGTCAAGGAAAAATAAGTAGGGTTTTTTGGCAATTCTTCTCACTGCATCTATTAAAAAGTTGAAAAGAATAATATGACCATTAGACCTATTTATTTTATATCTATAGCTTAAAAGTGTTATTTTATCTGATTCAAAATTAAGATAGGTCATTCTTCTATTTATTGAATATAAGTTTCCTCGTGTATTTTCTAAAAACCAAAATTCATAAATTGAAAAGACTACTCTCAGTAAGCCTATTTCTTCTTTTAGTAGGTACAATTAATGTCTCAGCCCAATCAAAAGATTTTTTACTCCTAAAACGGGGAGTAAATCAAAAATCTCAAATCCGTTTTTATCCTGGAGAGAACATCACCTACAGAAGTGATAAACTTAGTTACTTTATTACTGATAGAATCGTAAGCCTAGATCAAGATTTTGTTTACCTCAGTGAAAACATTCTACGAATCGAAAATATCCTGGAGATTGATATTCAGTACAAAGATCCACGAAATCGCACGTTAAGAAATTTAAATACATTGATCTTAGGAGCTGGAGTACTATTAATCGGCGTGGAATCAATCAATAGTATTTATCAAACCGAAAATTTCTCAATCGATCGAGGAGTGGGTATTACTTCAGCGATTTTGATCGGAACAGGGTTAGCATTACTACCAGTACGCTATAAAATCTTTAAAAACGGTGGGCGAAACAAAATTCAAATTATCCAAATGCGAATGGATTAATGAATTCAAATAGCATATTTAGATTTTTATTCGGACTTTTGCAGTTCAAATTTTAACTTAGACAGATGACTTCAGAACAACTGAAAGACTTGAAAGCCCGCACATCGGCTTTGAGGAGGTATCTTTGACTACGATCGTAAGATAGTAGAAATCGAAGACCTTGAGGCCATATCGGTGCAGCCAGAATTTTGGAATGATCCAAATGAGGCAGAAAAAATAATAAAACAGATTCAGGCCCGTAAGGCTTGGACAGGTGATTTTGAAAGCTTGGACCAAATCATTCAGGATCTTGATGTATTGTATGAATTTTACAATGCTGATGAGGTGAGCGAAGATGAGATCAAAGCAGAATACAAAAAAGCCCACAATGCTGTAGAAGAGCTAGAACTCAAAAAAATGCTTTCCTCTGAGGAAGACCAGCTTAATGCAGTTCTTGAGATCAACCCTGGAGCTGGCGGAACAGAAAGTAACGATTGGGCTTCAATTCTCATGCGTATGTATATCATGTGGGGAGAGAAAAATGGCTATAAGGTTAAGGAAGTGGATGTACAGCAAGGAGAAGTCGCAGGAATCAAATCTTGTACTCTGGAATTTGAGGGGCCTTTGGCTTTTGGCTTTTTAAAGTCTGAATCTGGAGTTCATCGACTTGTTCGGATCTCTCCTTTTGATTCTGGAGGAAGAAGACATACTTCTTTTGCATCAGTCTATGCCTACCCACAAGTCGATGACACCATCGAAATTGATATCAACCCAGCAGATATTGAACTCCATACTTCGCGATCCGGTGGAGCTGGGGGACAGAATGTAAACAAAGTGGAAACTAAGGTCCAACTGACGCACAAGCCTACAGGAATTGTAGTAGTTTGTCAGATCGAGCGTTCACAGCTTGCTAACCGCGAGAAAGCGATGCAAATGATGAAATCACGTCTGTATCAGATGGAATTGGAAAAGAGAAACGCAGAAATCGCTAAAATTGAATCTTCCAAGCTACGGGTAGACTTCGGTTCACAAATCAGAAACTACGTACTGCATCCTTATAAACTGGTTAAGGATAACCGTACAAGTCATGAAACCTCCGATGCACAGAGTGTATTAGATGGTGGCCTTAATGAATTCATGAAAGCCTACCTACTCGCCCAAAGCGAGGAAGCAGCCAGTAAAGATTAACCAACAATAGAGGCCGGATATTTCTCCGGCCTTTTTTTGTCTACTGAAGGCAGAAAGACTATGATTCTGTCAGGGATTGCAAATCCCCAGCTACGGATTCGAGATTCCCAATCTCAAACAGTGTGGTGGAATGAGCCTAACATCTCTCGCTACTACGCTCGGTGACAGCTTATTGGTTTTCCGACTTCTTTTTTAATTTTTGGTAAATCTCCCGACCATAGATCGGCTGGACAACACGTTTTGCCTTTATAAAAGTTTTAGCCACTTTCAGGTCTAATGCTGAAATGGCGGCCTGTAATTGACTGATTTCCTGTGGTTCTTTTGGATAAAGCCTCACTTCAAAACCTTTCTTATATTTCTGTGCCCCAAAAATTTTCAGCTTGAGTTCATCCCTTTTTCGAAGGTATCCATTTCTTAGAAAGAGCTCCTTCACAAGTTTAAAAGCTGCACGCTTTGTCATTTCATTCTGTTGATTTTCCAAATGGTTTTCGTTCATCTTTGTATCGTTGGTCATTTTTCAAGTTGATCAAACTATTCGCTGTCATCCCAAAGCTGCGGTAAATTACACCTAGCAAACTTACCGCTAGACAATGAGCTATACTAACCCTTCGAGATTATAGTCCTCTATCTATGAGATAAAAATACGTTGAATCTGGCCAATTCCAGATTGGAAAAGATGTAAAGGCGGAATTATAAATTCCACCCAGGCGCCACGAGATTTGACTTCACCTGGCAAGTGAAAGTAAGGTTCAGCTGACCCACAAGCCAACAGGGATTGTGTTAGTTTGCCAGATCGAAGGGTCCCAGCTTGCTAATCGCGAAAAAGCGATGCAAATGATGAAATTACGTCTGTATCAGATGGAACTGGAAAAGCGAAATGCTGAAATCGCTAAAATTGAATCTTCCAAACTACAAGTAGACTTCGATTCACAAATCAGAAACTAGGTACTGTATCCTTATAAACTGGTTGAGGATAACCGTACAAGTCATGAGAACTCTGATGCGCAAAGTGTACTTGATGGAGGATTAAATGAATTTATGAAAGCCTACCTACTCGCCCAAAGTGAGGAACAAGTGACTAAAGATTAACCAATAAAAAAGGCCGGAGAAAAATCTGGCCTTTTTTATTGGTTATACTAGAGAAGTATTTTACGGCAGGGAATTTTTTAACTACGGAGCGCGTGGAGGTTTCACAGAGAAAACGGGGGAATATGGGAGAAGTAGATGAGTTGTTTTACACCACTGAGACCGCAGAGTTTTACCGGTCGATCTGAAAAATAAGAGCGTTGGAATACTAAAAAATCGGTTAGAACTTAGTGTAAGTAGTGCTATTCCCACCGCTCGCAGTGTAGCAGGAATGTGATTTGGACTAGATGTAGTTCGTAATCATTGTCCAGGTCCAACTATACCTTTTAATTTTCGTCAATTCTAAGCAATCTATAGCGCAAAGTTCGACAGCTCTGCCGTAGAAAATACCTTTCCTAATCGCTCTAACCCCAGATTACAGCAGGGGCTATTCCATAGTTAACCCACTTCGTGGCAGTATTCATATTAGGAAGGAAGACCTCCAAAGTTCAAAATATAGTATGCTAAGTGAATACGGTAAATGATTCCAACCGAATCGAACTATGAGTGACTGTTCGTCGTGAGGGAGCCATGAATGTCCCTAATAGCTATTGATAACCGGTGGAAAACAAGTCACCAATTGAACACACTTCGACCTCAATCTCCTCGCTCTGATCCTCCAATCTTTCAATTATGATCCCCTATCGTGGATGTTTTTTCGTACTTTTGTCGCATCAATGAGAATCATACCTTCCTTTTTTACGCTTAATTTTTTCTTACTCTGCTTAAGTTCCTTTCTCTTTTTCTCTTCTTTCAAT
>JBDNIP010000548.1:0-10479 GCA_041688245.1 Algoriphagus sp. | reverse complement strand
CGGGTCATGCGCTTCAGGTAGTCCAAAGCTCCATCTGGATTTCCATAATTATTTTCTCCAATAGATTGTACACCAGTAGGTAAAGTCATCACTGCGCCAGTGTAGGAGAAAATCTTGCTTCCTGAAAAAGTGCCATCCTCAGTGGCTGCTTGTTCGTCCCGATCAATTCCAGTGACGAATACCCCAAATGGATTGGTGTATTTTTTACCTGTGGCCAATGCAATTTTGGCTTTCTCAGGGTCAGCAATTCCCGTCTCCATTGGCGTATTGACCACCCAGTTGTGGTAGAGTACAAAGCCCTGTTTCTGGTCTTTTGGCAATGTGGATAGCATTGCTTTGGTAGCCTTCAATTCTTCCACCGCCCAAGGTTTATTTAAGGTGTCCGCTCGGATTATCGCACCATCAATCAACTGAAGTGCTTCTTCTGCTGTTCCGATAAAATCAGCATAAGAACCGAATTCAGGAACCCAAAAATCAGTGTTGATCTTTTCCGCCAAGGAATCAGCCATTTGTTGATAACTTTTTGCAAGCTCATTTTCCCCTAGTATTTTGGCCATCTGAGCAGCATCGGCAAAAGCTTTTTGACTGTAAGCAGCCACATCGATCATTTCAGATTCCAAGCCATGAATCTCCATCATGCCATAGCCATCGGGTAAGAGATTTCCATCTTTGTCGTTTTCAGTGAGCAGCCAATTCAATCCTTTTTTGATTCCTGGAAAATAGGTTTGTAGAAACTCCCGATCTCCAGTCCAGCGATAGACTTCCCAAATTGTGGAGGCCCATTGTGGAGTTTCGTTGATATTACCGGGATTGAAAACCACACCATTTGTGCTGACTTCGTGAATGATCCGGCCGTTTCCATTTTCTTTTTCGGAGAGGGAATGAATCAATTCAATAGTGGAATACACCAAGTCTTTTCTGCCCGTAGCAATCAAACCTTGAATGGTGTACTCGCTATCCACGCCAAACCACCATGGGTAATCCTGCAATCCAGCGCCAAAACCTCGACCAATTCCAGGAACGTCCCGAACTAGCCAGTCGGTGTTGTATTTGATCCACTCGTAGGCTTGTTGCAACTCTGCGTCTGGGATTTGGATTTCCGCAGTTTGTCGCAGTTTTTCATAGCGAGATTTTTTGGCAAAGAAGTCTTCAACATAAGTAGATTTTAAATCTGTAAAAGTCTCCAATGCTTCCAAATTACTCTGATCTGAACCTGCGATAAAAATGGGAACCTGAATCGATTGTCCGGCTGGGATCATCAAGTCAATTGCTGAACCTGCAGCGGCCCCTTTACCCTTTGGATTCATTTCACAACTCACCTCAGAAGGATTCAAAGGAAACTCATTACTGCTTCCCCAGACCGTAAACCAATTATTTCCGAGGTCTTTTCCAGTAAAGGTTTGGGTCTGCCTATCAAAAGAAATTACATCTGTACTATCGATCATTCCAGATCGCTCACCAAGCCAAACGGGCATTAAATCCACATAAGCGTTAAACTGGAATCGGATTGATTTTTCGGAGGTATCCACATTTTTGATTTCGTAAAGAATGACTATTCCAGGCTTTTTATCAGGCACAAAATGGACTCGACTGACTTCCAGTCCCAGTTCGCTTCCATCAAATTTGATTGCGTTAGCCATGGAGTAATTCGTAAAGGAAGTGCCTTGATCGAGGCAAATTGTCTTTTCTCCTGAATTGAGGGAAGCCGTAAATCCGTCCATTAGTTTGATCGGATGCATCCAGATTCCACCCATTTCCCCTTCCACATGCCAACCCATATCCGGAAAGCTGCCATCTTGATTTCCGATCAGATACAGGCGATCTCCTGCAGCCGTAAATGGACTTTTCAAATAGGCTGATTTACCGGTAAGTTGAGGTAATTCATCGAGGCTTTCCCAGAGCCGCTCATTTGGAGATTTCGGGTCGGAACAAGAGAAAATTACTGCTGTTAGGAGGGAAAAGGCTGTGTAGGATTTCGACATAAAGCGATTTTACTATTTTAAGAGTTGCCCGATTTCTCTCCAGGTAATCAATTTGATGTTATTTTTTTCGATGAGTTCTTTTGCTTTTTCCCCGGTGAAAAAATCGTAATCAGCTTGTCTCCACGGCGCGTGATACGTGTCATGATCCTTCGTAACTGCATTCATTTCTTCGTCATCAAATGCCAGATGTATTAAAAGGACATGCACACCAGGCTTTAAATTTTCAATTGTGTTGGTATAGAATTGATCCATTCCTTTTTCGTAATCTTCTGGATTTGCCATGATCACTTCATCGATCACAGGAATTTTATCTAACTCAATTCCTTCAAAAAGAGACTGATTTGGCTTTATCAGGCCTTCCATCATCTGGGTGTTGACCATGGCTGGAATTTTAAGCTCTTGAGCAATCTTCAAATAAGAGCGAAAGTATTCCGGGCGACCGTAGAAGATGCATCCCATATGAGAATCCAAATGTGTGGGAATGATTCCCATTTGATTAGCCGCTTGGATCTGTGCGCGAATTTCCTTTTCTACTTCCTCAGGACTTGCGTTGGCGGCAACCGCTGCACAATCAGGATACATGTGTCCTTTTTCATTTGCCAAACCAGGTACAGCCGTCTTACCTGCCTCGGGTCCCCAGCTGTAATTCAGCCATTCGCTTGTCAACGTAATATGAATTCCAATATCTGCATTGGGCATTTCTCTAGCCATTTCCCCTACTTCTGCAGACCATCCAGTAGGCACCATCATACTCGTAGAGGTCACTAAGCCCTTTTTCATGGCATCAAAAGTTGCTTTGGTCTGTGAATGTGAGACACCCAAATCGTCTCCATGAATGATTAGAAGCTTAGCGTCTTTGAGATAGCCAAGCTTTTCTGCCAGGTTTTGGGAAAAGACTAAATCAGGGATAAATGACAGAAAAAGTAGAACAAAGAATATTTTTTTCATGGTTGGGCTATTAAAAACTCAAAGTAGACAATTTTGAAGAAATATTTTTTGCTAACTCCATCAAACACTTGAATTCAACAGCCTGTTAAATTATTATGAAATTTAAGCGTGCAATTGTATGGTTTCGAAACGATCTCCGAGTTCATGACAATGAAAACTTGGTTAGAGCGATTCAGTCGGCAGATGAAATTTTGCCAGTTTATTGCTTTGACCCTAGGATGTTTGAAAAGACTAAACTCGATTTCGAGAAGACGGGAGTCTTCCGAGCCAAATTTATAAGAGATTCAGTTAGTGCATTAAGACATAAGCTCAGACATTTAGGTGCCGACTTGATTGTAATTCAGGGAAAGCCAGAAGAGGAGTTGATTCGGCTGGCAGAAAACCATCGGGTTGATGCCATATTCTTTAGCCAAGAAGTCACTAAAGAGGAGCGTGGTATTGAAAAATCAGTTGAGAGTGCTGCGTGGGCAAAAGGCATAGGAACAGAAAGCTTTTGGCAAAGCACACTTTACCATATAGATGATTTGCCATTTCCAATTTCCCAGACGCCTGAGGTTTTTACTCAGTTTAGAAAGGGTTTAGAAAAGATGGTTAAAATCAGAGTAACTTTTCCAGCTCCGATTAAAATAAATTATCCTGGAATTACTGAGATTTTCAGTAGTGGAGAAATCCCGGAATTAGAACAATATGGATTGAAGGAGCCTGAGCCAATATCCGGTTATTTGGAGTTGGTTGGTGGTGAAGATGCTGGTCTTAGGCGAATTCAATCCTATTTTTGGGAAAGAGATCTGTTGAAAACATATAAAGAAACCAGAAATGGTTTGTTAGGATTCGATTATAGTTCTAAGCTTTCTGCTTGGCTTGCCTTAGGTTGTCTCTCCCCAAGATTAATCTACGAGGAAGTGAAACGTTACGAAAAAGAGCGGAAGAAAAACGATAGTACATATTGGTTAGTTTTTGAATTGATCTGGAGGGATTATTTCCGATTTATCTGTAAGAAACATGGCGATAAGGTCTTCGATATCGCTGGTATCAAAAATCAAACAGAATCCTGGCGCAGGGATAGTTCAGATTTTCAGCGCTGGTCTGATGGAGAGACAGGTGTCCCATTTGTGGACGCTAATATGCGAGAGTTGAATTCCACCGGTTTTATGTCAAACAGGGGTAGGCAGAATGTTGCAAGCTTCTTGGTGAATGACTTGGGAATCGATTGGACTTGGGGAGCAAGTTATTTTGAAAGCAAATTGGTCGATTACGATGTATGCTCTAACTGGGGCAATTGGATGTATGTGGGTGGAGTAGGAAATGATCCGCGAGAAAACCGATATTTCAATATCCTGAGGCAAGGCAAAAATTACGATAAAAACGGAAATTACGTCCGAGCGTGGATTCCTGAATTGGCCGCTATTAAAGGGTTTGATATACATCAGCCTCAAGAGATGCCCGGATCGAAACTAAAAGAATTAAAAATTCAATTAGGCAGTACTTATCCACATTCAATGGTACAGATGGAGAAGTGGGCGTAAGATTGTTTTTTTTGTTTAACCACAAAGGACGCAAAGGTTTCAGGGAGCGCATAAAGTGAAATTAAATTCTGGTTCAAGTTTTCAAACTTGGACCTTTTTTTATGCCTCAGGCTACAGTTCGGGTCTCAAGTATCAGCTATTATTACTGTCAAAATTATTCTGAAGCTAGGTGTATCACTGAAATAAATTGATTGTGGATACTTACTCGTGTGAAGCGGCAGTTTGAATAACTGCTTTTTAAGCTACTTTTTATTTTCCCTCTCCAACTGGCCTTGCTCAATTACACATTGGTCTACAAAAAATTAAAAACAATACTGATTGGGCTAACATACCCATAATTACCAAATCTCCGATAGCTTCCAAGCTAAGTCAAAAAACCCAAATAAAAACTAAGTGGATAATATTCAATCCCCTCAGAAAACATAAACCAAATAGTTACAAACATGGCAAGAAAGTGCTGGGACTCTGTTTCAGAAAGAGTTTAAAGACCTTGATTTTGACGTTGATGTTAAGATTGGTTTACAAATTTTTTTTTGTTTAGTTCTTGCTCCATGGAGTGAATCGCTAAAAGTCGAATTTTTTTCAAGCGCCAGATTCTTTCTTCTTTAATTGTTGATGCAAATAATTGCGCTTCCAAAAGAGGAAATACCAACCAATTGTCCACATGATGTAATAGAAAGCCAATAGGATATAGGTCTCCACTTCAAAGATAAAATCGAATTCAAAACGAAGTTTGGGATAGACATAACCTTTTGCCATAAAAACCACAGCTATGGCCCAAGTGAGTCCAAACCACCATTTTCTTTTTAGATAGATTCTAAAGAGTTTCATTATTGAGATATCAGTTTATTCTTGACTAATTATTTTTCCAGCTGATTGCCAAAGAAAAATGCGCGGACCTTCGCTGATTTGATAGCATTAATGTAATTTTTTTTAGTTTATCTCTCGTAAGATTATATCAATCTAAATTTTTTTGAATAAACAGTTGAACCTTAAAAACTGATTTTTTATGACTGAAAATGACATTACCTACGCTATCCGAGGAGCGATTTTTTAGGTCTACAAAGCTCTTAGCCCAAGACTTCTAGAATCTAGTCATGAAGCCAGTCTGGGACATGAACTTATGAAAGAAGGATTAATTGTAAAGCACCAAGTCGGACTACCTTTAATTTACGACGGTTTAAATTTAGACGTAGGCTACTGAATAGACGTACTTGTTGAGAACAAAGTGATCGTTGAAATAAAATCTGTTGAAAATTTAGCAGATGTTTATCACAAACAGATTTTGACTTATTTAAGATTATCGGGGTTGAAAGTTGGGATACTAGTTAATTTCAATACCGCCAATATATCAGGAGCTATTTTTCGGAAGGTCAATATCTTCTAATGATTTCTTTAAACATTAAATCAAAATACCTGGAGTTCTGCGAAAATCTGCCTATTTCAAATCTGCAAGAATCCGCGGGAAAAATATCAATACGCAAACCGAAACTTACTCAAATCACCCGGAATCATTTTTTCCCGTTTTGATTCGATTTGATGCAAATAGTCTCCGAGCTCCGCAAAGAACGGGAAGCCAATCGAGTCGTATTCGTAGACATCATCATTGAGGATCTCATCTGCATTCACATAAATCATTGCCGTTACAAAAAACTCAACTCCTTTTTCCAAATCTACATAATAGCTGCCATCCAACAAATGCCCATAGGCTTGGCCAGTTTTGTTGAAAAGCCGAAGTGTCTTTGGAGTAGCATTTTTGTCCATTCCATCGAGATAAAATTTGGAATAGGTATCCCAATATTCTGACTTCGGATAATTTGGAAAATCACTTTCCCCTGGAAGCATACTCATGTATTTTAAAATCAGATCGCGATGATTGTCGTTCAAATTAAATCGCTCTGCATCAGGGAAAGCCATTGGGAATGTGATCCGCTGAATAACTCCATGAAGATCAGAGATTGCAAATTTATTTTTAAATGAAAAGTCCATCCCCTGTCCAATAAGTGAATCTCCGCTGTAATACGCTCTTCCTACTATAGGCTTCTCTGTATTGGAATAGATTCTTTCAGTTTGCCTCGCAGGGATTTTATAAATCACATTTCCTGACTTATCCACAAATCGAATTGGGTTTAACATTCGGTTTTCCTCAGCATTTGCAGAGAAACTCAAGCGATGATTAATGATCGTATGATTCATGCCTTTGGCTGCAAGCTTCTGATTGATGTAATCCTGACCTAGCAATTCATAAAGCCTGTTGAAAGCATCATTATCGGATACCAGTAAGATTTTTTTGATGTACTGAGCGATACTTGGAAGAGAATCAATAGCTGAATTATCTACACGTACCTGCAAATGAGATGGATGAATAGAATCCGTCAACATTATCGTATTCTCATTCAAACCCGGGATATTTTGCTCCTCCAGCCATTCCAAGGCTAAGATCGCAACCGGTAATTTCACGGTACTTGCAGGATAGAAGTATCTCTTATCATCTAGGTTAAAAGTAAAGTTCGTCATCAGTGGATTTCCATGTTCATTGCGCTCAATCTGGGTATAGAGAATCTGAACTTGATACTTATCCTTGTTTTCCAAAACCTCTTTCAGAATCGGGAAATCCTCCAAGCCATCCTCAAATGGAACAATTTCTTTAGGTTGGCAAGCTGAAAACAAAAGCATAAAAAGTGAGATAGAAAGAATCGCGCGCATGAATTAGATTTTTGCAGAAGACAGTTCAATTAATTTTTCAGCCAGAAGGTCTAGGTCCTCTTTCAGATGAAAAGCTGAAATAACGATCCGGTTTACTTGCGGATCATTTGCCGTGGGATAGGGAAATGAAGAAGTAATAAAACCGCTTTGCTCCAATTTTTCTACCCAAGAGTCGTCTGAATAGTTGACTACTGGAAAGTCTGCACTTCCTGAAATTGCCTTAAGATCAGATGTCAGATGGCTGAAGATTCTACAGTTTGTGGATAACTTTTCTTTCTGAGCCATATATATATTTTGACTCTCTATGAAAGCCTGCAAATATCCCGGAGGACAAGGGGAAGCCCCACCATAAATCGGCAATTGTAAGATTTTGATTTTGACCGATTTTTCACAGAGAATAATCCCGGCCGGCAGTCCAAGTCCTTTTCCGATGGATCCCGACACGAGTACTTTTGCAGGAAGCTTTTTCAAGTTCGCATACGTTCCAAATAGCCCATTGCCAATCACCCCAAAGGCATGGCTATCATCGATCAATAGGCTCAGCTCATGCTTTGTTCCAATATCATTCAACCAAGAATAATCGTGAATTTGGCTGTAAAGTGGATCTACTGCATTTCCCAGAATTAGGATTTTTTGAGGGGAAGCCTGCTCACTTTTTTTCAGGCATACTGATTTCCAATCTTCAAAACTTTGCTTGAGATCGGGTGTTAAATCGCTTGGCCAGATGGCTGGATGGGTATCTGGTGCAATCCAAATCTCAGCATCTGTCTGCAAATATCGTAAGGCCGCTGTACCGGCCAAATAGCCTGAACTCATTACCAGGGCTGCTTCTGACTGGGCAGAATCTGCAAAAAAAGCTTCAAATTCATCGTAGACTGCCAATCGAACATTATTCCCACGGCTTTGTCCATGATTTAGACCATAGCGTCTAAAACCCTCAATTACTTTTTCCTGAAACGCTGAATCCATTCCCATTCCCAAGTAAGAAGTTCCGCTGAAATAGCGGTAGAGCTTCTCTTGGTGGAGAATAATTCGATCGATTTTTTGCTCCAGATTGAAGATGTTCAAAGTGTATGGATTTACTTGGCGAAGATCTGTGATGGATCTTGAAAGGATTTGAATTCAAGTGCATTGCCGCAAGGATCTAAGAAAAACATGGTGGCTTGCTCTCCTACCTCATCTTTGAATCGGATATAAGGTTCGATCACAAACTCTATTCCATGTGCTTTTAGCTTATCAGCCAAGTCGTGCCATTGTTCCCAAGGAAGAATTGCCCCAAAGTGACGAACAGGCACATTCTTTCCATCCACCATATTGGTCTGCGCTAGCGCCAATTCTTCGGGCTTGATGTGGGCGGATAGCTGGTGTCCGAAGAAGTTGAAATCGATCCATTTATCGGTACTTCTCCCGATATCGCAGCCTAATAAATCGCCGTAGAATGCTCTGGTCTCTTCGATCTCTCGAATAGGGAAAGCCAAGTGAAAAGGTTTAAATTCGCTCATATTGCTAAATTAACAGGGATTTTAATGCTACCAAATTTAGGATTAAAAAGATCATAAAATGAAGTCAAAAAAGTCTGTTTCATTAGTATTAGGTAGTGGTGGCGCCAGAGGAATGGCACATATCGGCGTGATTGAAGTGCTGGTGGAGCGTGGATACCGCATTGAGGAGATTGCTGGAAGCTCTGTTGGGGCGCTTGTGGGTGGGGTTTATGCCAAGGGAAATTTGCCGCTCTTCAAAGATTGGATTTGTAATCTAGGTCGCGTGGATGTATTCGGTTTGATGGATTTTTCATTTTCCAGCAGAGGCTTTATCAAAGGGGAAAAAGTCTTTTTGGAGCTTAAAAAGATCGTCGGCGAATGTCTGATTGAGGATTTGAGTCTCCCGTTTTACTGCAACGCCGTAGATTATCACGAAGGAGTAGAGCGAATTTTTGAGCGAGGAAGTTTATTTGCTGCTATCCGAGCTTCATCCAGTATTCCTACTTTGGTGCAGCCGGCAGTGATCGATTCAAAAGAATACATCGATGGCGGTGTTCTCAATCCTTTGCCTATGGATCTTCTGAAAAACTCAAAAAAAAATCTGGTGATTGCTGTTAATCTCAATGCCCTGGGCGATAGCTATCTGAATCCGCCAAAGAAAGATCATGACGGAAAACGCTTGATCACTATGCCGATTTGGATGAAAGACTATCAGAAAAAGATGAGTGGTTATTTTGATATCGCGGAAAGATCTCCAAAAATCAAAAGCTTAGGTTCTTTGGAGCTTTTGAACAGATCGATGGAATTGCTCCATGATCGGGTGTCTTATTTGACCCTGGAAAAGCATCCTGCTGACATTCTAATCGAAATCAGTAAGAAGCAGGCGAGCACTATTGAGTTTTATCGGTCAGCCGAACTTGTAGAGATTGGCAGAATCAAGATGACGAATGCACTAAATAAGCTTGAGGATGCAGCCCAGTGAATTTAACCAATTGCTCGGAAATATTGATCTCTATCTGCTGGATCAGATTCTTAAGAATCGCTTCACCACAGATATGAAAATCCTCGATGCAGGATGTGGGGAAGGAAGGAATGCCATTTACTTTTTGAATTCAGGCTATCAGATTTTTGGAATTGACCAGGAGGAATTGGCGATTCAGTACTTACGATTTGTAGCTAAAAGCTTAAATCCAAATTACGATTCGCATCGATTTCAAGTGGGTCAATTGGAAGAAATCCCCTTTCACGCCGGAGCATTTGATGCGGTGATTTGCTCTGCGGTGCTTCATTTTGCAAAAAGTGAGTCTAGTTTCTGGGAGATGATCCATGAAATGGATCGGGTGTTGAAGCCCGGAGGAATTCTTTGGTTTCGGATGACAACAGGTTTTGGTGGTATTCTGGAGCAAAGCGAGGATTTGGGAGCCGGAAGATTCCTTTTACCCGATGAATCGGAGCGATTTGTTTTGCAACAAAAGCATTTGGATCGACTGCTGGACATGGGCTATGACTATTTGGAAGCCCCAAAAACTGTCTTGGTGATCGGACAGCGAGAAATGGGAGTTTTTGTTTTGGAAAAATCAATAAGGCCAATTTTGGAAGAGAGAAATAATTTTTAACCACAAAGGTCACGGAGGAGAGACAAAGGACACTAAGAGCAAAGCACCAGAGGTGCGGCATCTTTTTATAATAGAATCACACCGCTTTTAGGTTCTGACCGAGAAGTTGTCTACTGCAAAAGGGAAGGTTCGCCAAAACGGATGGATATTTTTAACCACAAAGGTCACGGAGGAGAAACAAAGGACACTAAGAGCAAAGCACCAGAGGTGCGGCATCTTT
>JBDNIP010000547.1:0-4368 GCA_041688245.1 Algoriphagus sp. | reverse complement strand
TCTAGATTTAACTTATCTGTCAAATCAAACTTACCGCCCAAAATACCGTCAATGTTCGTCTCTGTTGTTTGAGATTGTCCACGACCATTAAGACCACCTTTCAAATCCCCCGTATAGGCTAAGCCAAAGGGGTCAATGCTATAGAAGTCATCATTAGAAGCATCATTACCCAATCGTATCATTGCAAAAATATTATTTGTAAAGCTATATTTTGTAGAAATAGCAGAAATAGTTCTCTTTCTCCCTAGGTCATTAATCCCTTGGTTAACAATAAAATAAGGGTTTGTCACATAGATATCATCACTAAAAACAGTTTCAGCTCCCGTATCAGTATTATAGCCAGGAGCAAAAATACCCTGACTGATATTTGGGGCAAGGAGCAAGAAGTTGTTTGGATTCTTAGGACCATCACTTAGGTTAGGCACATTGGTGGATTTTTGATCGATGTAATTGATCATTGCCGTTACGCTCAATTTATCAGTAATATTTTGTTCCACATTCAAATTGATGCTCAGACGATTCACATCATTATTTGGGACAATAGATTTTGCATCCAAGTTAGATATGGACATTCTAAACGAACCATCATCTCCTAACCCTTTAGATAATGAAACAGTATTAGTAAAATTAGTCCCAGTATTGTAAAAATTAATATATCCGTCACTAGTAGGAGAATAAGGGTACTGATTACCATCAAATCCAATTACTGGGCTTCCGTCCATTTTTCCTCCCCATGACAATCTACCAGTTGATTGTGCATCGGCAGCTGTAGCTGGCTTCAGTCCGCCAGTACCTTGACCATATACTTGCTGAAAATCAGTAAAATCCATCGCATTTTCAGTCATCATATTCATAGTATAGTCAACAGACCAACCGCCACCTTTGGCTCCTTTTTTTGTAGTGATCAAGATCACACCGTTAGAAGCTCTAGAACCATAGAGTGCAGATGCAGCCTGACCTTTCAAAACAGTCATTGTTTCGATATCATCTGGACTAAGATTTCCAATACCATCGCCGCTATCGGCCCCTCCCCACTGTCCGGCACCACCTCTTTGAGTGTTATCCATCGGAATACCATTGATAACATACAAAGGAGATCCTGTACCGCTGATACTCGGTAGACCTCTCAATGTGATTTTGGAAGTACCACCTGGACCACTATTTGTTCCTTTTACTACTAAACCAGCGACTCGGCCTGCCAAGGAATTCGCAACGTTGGTCTCTCGAGCTGTTGTAAAGGACTCACTCCCTATTTGAGTCACTGAATAACCTAAAGTTGCTTTATCTTTACTGATCCCTAGTGCTGTAACTACAAATTCTGATAGCTCACTTGAGTCCTCATCAAGAGTGATATTTAACTCAGTAAGATTACCAACCGTAAACTCCTGCGTCGCAAAACCAATAAATGAAAACACTAGCACTGAACTAGCACTTACTGAAATAGAATACTCCCCGGCCACATTCGTGGCGGTTCCTGTATTCGTTCCTTTATCCAAGATAGTTACTCCTGGCATGGGTAATCCGTCCGACTCTGCAGTGACGACTCCCTTCAATACTCTCGTCTGGGCTTCTGTATAAGTCGATAGACCCAGCATCAGCACAAAAGAGAAAGCAACAAATAGAACTTTTCTCATAGTTTAAAATTAATGGTGAAATTAAATTGATTTGACTGTCTTGGTATTCCGAGACCCGCTCGTTCTACTCCATTATGTAAAGTTTTATTCATAAAATTTGGACTAAATGTTAGATTGTAAAAATTTTCCCCCTGATAGTCAGCTGTATCAATAGATTAATTTGTAAAAATTAAAACAATCAAAACATTGTTACTCATAAATCTATAAAAATAAATTTCTATTCAAAAAAAAATAAAATTTTTTTTTGAAAAAGGAATTCTTACCTAATTTTTTTAAAAAAGTGATTTTTTATAATAGCTTATTTTAGGATATACAGCAATTTTTAATATTTTTTTAGCCTAATAGCTAGATTAATAAAAAAAGTATTGCTGAAGTTTACCACGTACTCATTTTTTTTAGCTGATCATACCTGGAAATAGTACGTTCCACACTGATTATTAAACCTTGATATCTTCGTCTACTATCTTCTTAAAAAATTTATAATTATTTGATTTTGATCCTAAATAAAAAAAGCCGCTCTTGCGAAGAGCGGCTGTAAGACTTGATAAAATTCGTTTCTATCTTAGAAATAATAATTCTCTATACTTTACCAGTGGCCACGACTCATCGTCCACCAAAAGCTCCAACTTATCTACTGAGTAGCGAATCTTGTCAAAGTATGCTTCTTTTACATCTGTCTGGTAGCCTTTAGCAGCCTTTATAATATCAGTTTCTTTATTAAGCTTCTTTCTGGCTTCGACCATTGCGTTCAGATTCAACTTTATAGACTCTATATGCTTTGACACATCTTTAATCGTATCAACGGCTGCTGAATGATCTAGTCCAAGACCTTTCAGTCCATTTGCATTCTCTATCATTTTATTCTGATACAATATTGCAGTTGGTATAATGTGATTCAAAGCAAGATCGCCCATCACTCTACTTTCAATTTGTACCTTTTTCATAAAGCTCTCTAGCATAATCTCATGTCTGGCGTGCAGCTCCACACCGTTCAATACATTGTGGCGTTCAAAAAGCTCTTTGGTCCGTTTGTCCAAATAAACATCCAATGCAGCTGGTGTTGATTTCA
The DNA here is from genome assembly GCA_041688245.1 of Algoriphagus sp. Taxonomy (GTDB): domain Bacteria; phylum Bacteroidota; class Bacteroidia; order Cytophagales; family Cyclobacteriaceae; genus Algoriphagus. Next base: position 1,665 of record JBDNIP010000547.1, on the reverse strand, counting down.
GGTTAGAAAGTCCACGCTTCTTAGCTTCATTTGCCCACTCTTCAGAATAGCCATCTCCTTCGAATCTTACTTTCTTAGAATCCTTAATATATTTTCTCAGGGTATTGACGATTGCAATTTTCTTCTCCTTACCAGCTTGCATCTCTTTATCGATATCTTTCAGCATGGTTTTTAACACATCCGCTACGATCACATTTAATACAGTCATCGGTCCAGCCACATTGGCTTGAGATCCCACTGCCCTGAACTCAAACTTATTACCCGTAAATGCAAATGGAGAAGTTCTATTTCGGTCGGTATTGTCAAGGATGATCTCAGGAATCTTAGAGATTCCCAACTTCATATACATATTATCACCTTTTTCAATTTTGACATTGCCATTTTTTTCCAATTCATCCAATACCTCAGAAAGTGTAGTACCCAAGAATACGGAGATTATCGCTGGAGGAGCTTCGTTTGCACCCAATCTAAAATCGTTGCCCGCTGAAGCGATGCTTGCTCTAAGCAAATCTGCATTGTCATAAACAGCCTTAATCGTAGCGATTAAGAAAGTCAAGAACTGAAGATTCTCTCTAGCCGAGTTGCTTGGCTGAAATAAATTAACGCCTGTATCTGTAATCAGCGACCAGTTGTTGTGCTTACCGCTTCCGTTAACACCCGCGAAAGGCTTCTCATGAAGCAACACTTTGAGGTCATGCTTTTCTGCAGCTTTCTCCATCACATCCATCAAAAGCTGATTGTGATCTGTTGCTTTATTGATTTCTTCATAGACTGGAGCCACCTCAAACTGGCCCGGAGCCACTTCGTTGTGACGGGTCATTACTGGAATACCAAGTTTATGTGCTTCCACCTCGAACTCCACCATAAAATCTTTCACTCGAGTAGGGATCGAACCAAAATAATGATCATCTAATTGCTTACCACGCGCAGGACTATGTCCATAAACTGTCCGACCAGCCATTACTAAATCTGGACGAGCCGAATAAAGTGCCTTATCAACCACAAAATATTCTTGCTCAACTCCTAACGAAGGCTGTACCTTTTTAACATTCCGATCAAAGAGTTGGCAGATTTGAATTGCTGCCTCATTTATTGCTTCAATGGATTTAAGAAGTGGTGTCTTGAAATCTAATGCTTCACCAGTAAAAGAGACGAAAATAGTAGGAATACAAAGTGTGTTTTCGAAAATAAAAATTGGAGATGATGGGTCCCAAGCAGTATATCCTCGTGCTTCAAAAGTAGATCGAATACCTCCATTTGGGAAAGAAGACGCATCAGGCTCTTGTTGTACTAAAGCAGTACCTTTAAATTTTTCTAGTCCAGCATACGAATCGAAAAATGAATCATGCTTCTCAGCAGTTGATCCAGTCAATGGCTGAAACCAGTGTGTGTAGTGCGTTATACTTTTAGATAATGCCCATGTCTTTACTGCTGAAGCTACTTCTTCTGCAGTGGAGCTATCTATTTTTGATCCTTTGTCGATCGCTTCCATTACTTTTTTGAAAACCGATGGAGCAAGTGATTCTTTCATCTGCTGGTTTCCAAAAACACTTCTACCAAAATAATCAGAGATTTTTGGAGATGGAGCAGCGACAGTCTTCCGCTGTCTGCTTTGCACCATTGCTAAGGCTTGTTGTCTAAGTGTTGCCATTTCTACAATTTGTG
>JBDNIP010000546.1:0-1068 GCA_041688245.1 Algoriphagus sp. | reverse complement strand
TATCCATACTTAGTATTGCAGGAGCTAAAGGCTCAATATCCATACGCTGTGATTAACGTCATCAATACCTCGATTGGTGGCGAAGATTCTAAAAGTGGTGCACAGCGATTCGAATCAGATGTCCTAATTCACAAACCCGATCTGCTCTTTATCGACTATGCCTTGAATGATAGAAGACTTGAAATTGACAGTGCAAAAGTCGCATGGGAATCAATGATCCAAATGGCCTTGAAAGCGGATATAAAAATCATTCTTTTAACTCCTTCACCCGATCAGAAATTAGATTTGAAAGAGGATGATACCATTTTGGATCAGCATTCAAATCAAATTCGAGCCTTATCAGAAAAATACAGTATTGGCCTTGTTGAGAGCTACACCTTGTTCAAAAATGAGGTGAACTCAGGAGCCGATCTTCTTTCTTTGATGTCTCAAGGAAATCATCCGAATGAAAAAGGACATGCACTAATTGCCAAGGGGATTTTGGAGTATTTCAAGCAGTAATTAATTGGTTGTACATATAACCCAAACTAGGATTCTATTCTTTGCTTTATGTTGACTTTAGCAAGACGCCTGAGGCTTGGCTCATTTTGTAATCAGCGGTTGCAATTCCAAGCTATAAATCGTAGGACGCCAAAGTGCAACAGAGACGACGCATATCTCAAAACTCCAAACTAGAACTTAATAGTAGCACCCAGTGGATTCATGATATACATTTAGTAATTTAACCTGTCCAACCCCTGACAGAATGAAAGCGTATCACCTCGCACTACTATTACTTAGCATGCTAATTTTGGGCTGTTCCAGTCCCAAAAATATAGCTGCAAAAGCCTCAGATAATATAACATCAAAAGAGAACTTCCACCTCTATTTGCTGATGGGGCAATCCAATATGGCTGGAAGAGGCAAAATAGAATCCCTAGATACGCTTAGGCATCCAAGAGTATTCATGCTGGACAAGGCTATGAATTGGGTTGCCGCCAAAGATCCTATTCACTTTGATAAATCAGCCGCAGGAGCTGGCTTAGGTCTAACTTTTGGGAAAGTGATGGCTAACGGAAATACTGACAT
>JBDNIP010000545.1:0-2820 GCA_041688245.1 Algoriphagus sp. | reverse complement strand
TCTAGTCACAATGCCGTCAAGGGTAGACTTTAAGTCGGGGAGTGGTGGGTTCTTGGGACTACAAAAAGTGAGTAAGCCCAGGGCGAAGAGTAAACAAAAATTCAAATAAGATTGAAAATAATTCATGTTAATAATTGGGGATGCGGAGTTTTTGAAAAGAATACCCAGAAAAACCAAAAATAGGCTATTCGAAAGTAAGATAATCGGATAGTCCTTTTTAGAAGTATTTGGGTATTCATTATAAAAAAGATTGATATGCCTACTTATTCATCAGAACAGAACGAAAGTGAGGTCAAAAACAATCAGAATTCTTAACTACCACTTAACAACACTTTATGAAACAAAACATTTACCTACTCAAGCCCAAGATCTTTCGGAGGATTCTTACGGGATTAATGTTGGGGCTTGCGCTGCTTTTGCCATTTCTGGCAGAGGCCAAGTCCAAAGGTTCCTCAGTCTTCGACGAGGATTTTTTTCAAACTGAAGCCACTATTAATGGAAAAATCACTTCTAAAACAGACGGGTTGTCTTTGCCGGGTGTGACAGTCCTGGAAAAAGGCACCTCCAACGGCACTGTAACTGACATCGAGGGTGTCTATTTCCTCACACTGAGGGGCCCACAGGCAGTATTAGTGTTCTCTTACATTGGTTTTGAATCTGTAGAAATCACTGTTGCTAGTCAATCCACGATCGATTTGATCATGGAGGAAACTACCCAAGCCATGAATGAAATAGTAATCACTGCATTGGGTATTGGAAGGGAAAAAAAATCACTTGGATATTCGGTCGGAGAAGTAAAAGGTGACGCTGTAAGAAATGTGACGCAGGAGAATGCAATTAACGCATTGGCTGGACGGGTTGCCGGAGTTACGGTAAACCAATCAAGTGGTGTAGGTTCATCTACTTCAATTGTGATTAGGGGTGCCACCTCTCTTACAAGTGATAACCAGCCTTTGTTTGTGATAGACGGAGTGCCTGTGTCAAACAGTTTAGGAAACATGAGAAGTATGGGGGGTAGAAATGAAGTGGATTATGGCAATCAAATTTCAGATTTGAATCCCGATGATATCGAAAGTATTTCTGTGCTTAAGGGGCCAAGTGCTGCCGCACTTTATGGTACCCGTGCTGGAAACGGGGTGATCTTAGTCACTACGAAAAAAGGTAGAAAAGGTGAGCGCCTGACTGTAAATTTCTCCTCTTCTAACGTTTTCGAGCAACCGGTAAGATTTTTGGATTTTCATTATGGGTTTTCAAATGGAAACCGTGTAGGCTTGTTGGACGAAAGATCAGAATACTGGACTGGAATCCCATTGGATCAAGGTATTTCGGCAGTGCAGTGGAATAGCCCGGTTGGTCCAGATGGCAACCGAATACCGACGGAAATGAATTCCTATCGGGATAATATGAGAAACTTTTTAGAAGCCGGTATTACTTCTACCAATTCGCTGGCCATAACTGGATCTACCGACAAAACCACCTACAAACTAGCTTATACGAACATGTCCCACAACGGCATGATACCAAATTCCGATTTGTTTCGACATAACCTGAGTTTTTCCGCCGGTTTTGACATCACAGATAAGCTTAAATTATCCACTGACATCAATTTATCAAAGTCACTCTCCAATGATCGTCCTTCTACTGGAAACAGAGGTGCAAATGCAGCTGAATCCGTTTACAACTGGTCTCATGTCAATATTGATGATCTGAAAGATTATTGGTTACCCGGACAGGAGGAGTTTCAACAAAAAGCACCTTCCGACAATATGGATAACCCTTATTTCATTGCCTATGGCATCAATAATGGCTTTGTTAGGGATAGGGTATTGGGTAATGTGAAGCTCGATTATAAGTGGAGTGAAAAACTAAATTCGCATCTCCGTATGAGCTATGATACGTATGCAGAAAACAGGGAAACCAAGATTCCATATTCCTATACCCGCGAAAGAAGGGGTGGCTATCACCTACAGGATATCTCTCAAGCCGAGTCTAACCTCGAATTTCTAACGACTTATAAAAAAGAAGTTGGGGATTTTAATCTCTCGTTTTCAGCCGGCGCGAATGCCATGAATCAGAATTTCAGAGATAACTATATGGGAAGCCGTGGCGGAGTTGGCCTTGTTGTTCCCGGTTTATATAGAATAAGTAACATCCGACAGGACGGTATAGCCTATGAAAATTCCTCCTCCAGAAGGGCCATATATAGTGTATTTGGGCTGGCTTCTATTGGATTTAAGGATCAATTATATCTGGATCTGACTGCAAGAAATGATTGGTCAAGTACGTTGCCAGCTTCTAACCGATCTTATTTCTATCCTTCTGCCTCATTGAGTTGGATAGCGAACTATACCTTCAATCTCCCAGAGAATATTTCTATGTTGAAGTTTAGGGCAGGATTAGCCCAGGTGGGAAATGATACCAGCCCTTATGCCATAACACCGGTATTGGGAAATTCGAACTGGGGGAATTTGGTTTTCAATACGTACCCCGGAAATTTGCTGAATCCCAACCTTGCGCCTGAAATCAATACCTCTTTCGAATATGGGATGGATTTGAATTTATTTGATAACAGAATAAAGTTTGAAGGCACTTATTTTTATCAGGAGAACAAGAACCAAATACTAAACGTACAGGGTCCATCTTCATCCGGTTTTCCTACCAGACAGATCAATGCAGGTATGATTTCCAGCAGAGGTTGGGAAATCATGTTGGGGGGAACTCCTTTTCAAAATACCAATGGACTTTCTCTGGACGTGAATATTAATTTCACCCGAATGAGAACCCGTTTGGAAAGTTTGACCGATGGTATGGATTTTATTA
>JBDNIP010000544.1:0-1603 GCA_041688245.1 Algoriphagus sp. | reverse complement strand
TTTTACAAAATACTTTCCAGTTTCAGATGATAGTTCTGCAATTTCTACTTCAGATATAATATTGAATTGAAAATCAAAAACTGTAAGATAAACATTAGTCATTAAAATTTCGGAGATAAATTCATCTTGTTTTTTAATGTCAGAGAATCTTCTTATTGCCGATAGACGATAGAAGACTTGTTTACGATTATCCCAAACAGGTGAAGAAAATCTAATTTGCTCAAGAAAATTCTGATACTCTTTACCTAGCATTTCAGAGGAATTAATCTGTATTCCCAAAACATCCTTCGCTCTATTTGGTGTTAGCTTAGGAAAATATTCGATTGTTTCTATTGTTCCTAAAATAGTGTTGTACAGAATTAAATCGCTGGAATACTCATGACTTATAATTACTATGCTATCTGCAACAGAAATTTGAACCATAGGATCTAGAAAAGAATAAGAATTTTTGTCATTGATTTCTAGTACATAACCACTATATGAGTTATTTATATCTAGATTAAATCTTGAAATTGAATTTTCCAATGTGTCAAAAACATCAAGAAAAATTTCTTTATTTTCTTGGTTGTAGCTCATTCCGAATAACTTGCCTTCAATCATTACAGCTATTTTTGGAATAATATTGATTTTTTTTCCAATTGAATCAGTTGCATTTTCCCAGTCGATTTTCTTTTTAAGTTTCCCAAACATATCAAAAATTCCAGAATTAGTTGATGATTTAATAAACCAACTTCCATCTTTCAAGATCTTTATATTGGACACATTATCACCTGTTCCATTAGGACCCTCCTTTAATAATGGAATTTTTGCTCCCAATACAAGGCTGTCAAGGATTATCTCATCAATAGAATGGTCGAATGAATTATATATAAAAAGAGAACTAGCACCAATTCCTAAATCGGATATTAAAATTTTATTACTTAGATCAATTGTTTTGTTCTTTGAATTTATTAAAACTGTATCTATCGTGTATTTGACACTTTCAAATGGAGGGTCTATGCTGGATCTATTGCAAGAAAACAATAAGATTGAGCCAACTAAGTATAAATAGCTTTTCATAATTTTAGTAGAGGTAGTTAAAACTTATTTTAACTACCTCTTGAAATTTATATGGATGGATAAATTTTATGGGTATATTATTGGTCTCCCCTCACACAATCCATTATTACACCAGTCTTGTGAACTTGAACATGGACATTGAAAAGAACATTGGTTGACACCAGATCCACATCCTGAACCTCCATACCCCCCAGTCATCTTCTTCATTTCACTTCGCTCCAATACATCAGCGGATGTAAGGCGAAACATTTCTAAACTTAGCTTTTTCATTTTTAATTTTGTTAAAAATTTTACTCTTTCACCCGGTCATTGTAGAGCATCCGAGCGATATGCCCATTCGTCGCGATTGAATATCGTTACTGAAGGAGCAGCGTTTGTTTTTTACTGTAGCACATATTTTAAATCCTCTACTTCATAAGCGGCGGGCAACTCAAAGCCATTTATGAAAATCGTGGGCGAAAGGGTAATTTGCTCCTTTTCTGCACATCCTTCATGGCTTTGATCATTGATTCCTGATTTGCTAATTCCCTATTTTGAATCTACT
>JBDNIP010000543.1:0-2819 GCA_041688245.1 Algoriphagus sp. | reverse complement strand
GATAATATCGCCAGCTGTCTTGGAATTTCAACTCTAGTAAACCTTCCTTAAATAGGCTAGTTTCTATATGTCTTCTTTGGGCGAAAGAATCTAATGTCTTGAAAAATAATACAAAGAAGATTAACGCAAAAAAGTATTGATATTTTGATAGAATAGATTTCGAATGAATTTGGTGACCATCCAGCATAGGTCAAACATAAATTTAATTTTTGAGATTAGGTGGGTAAACAATCTTTTGGCTGTGAATATTAATTTTATATGGTTGCGCCCAGTAATACCATCAATCTTATTTTATTCGATTACCGGTACCGAAGACCGAAAATGCCTGCAGTAGGTAGGCAGGAAAATCCAGCCATATCGATCTAGCTCATAACGCTCAATTATTATGTAAGCGCCAATTATATTATTACTTCATCTGTCTATTGGCAAAGTAACGGATAATCAAATTCCCCTTTCTCGAAAATAGAAAATCGTAACTTGTTCAATTAAAATCAGAGCTATTGGTCTCTATCAATTTTTTACAAACCCCCAATCTTCTTAACCCATGAAAATTTTCATCCTTCTAGCTATAGTTCTATGCTGCAACATACTGCCCAGTAATGCTCAATGGAAGAATCGATACCCCAAAGTAGATGGCTACGGGCATCATGTTTATTTAGAGGGGCATGAGCTGCCTGTTTTGAATTCGGGACCAATGGATGCGGCACCCGCTCCAGAGACTGAGCAAGTCGTCTTTTCTGCAAAAGGCTGGCTTTGGCTAATGGACCTCTCCAGCTCGGAGGCCACACGAATCACGTCTTCGGCAGGGATTGATTCCAGACCGAATTGGTCTCCCAACGGAGATCAAATTGTATTTATAAGAGATAATAGTAAGGATACCCAACTCGTACTTTTGAATTTAACTTCCAAAAAAGAGACGATTCTAGTAGATACTGATGCTATGGAACTGGATCCGATTTTTTCCAGCGATGGCCAGAACGTATATTACTCATCGGGTAAAAATGGCTCACTCGATCTTTGGGAAATCAACCTTTCCACTCGAGTGAGTAAAGTGATCACCCAAGAAGGAAGCTTAGAGCGTCTGCCAGTTCCTACCAAGAATAGCAACCAGCTTGTGTATTTAAAGAAAAGAGGATTTTCCTACGACTCTATCGAATTATTAGATCTTGCAAAAGGTACGTCGACACCCTTAGCTGAGGAGAATTTTGCTTCCCAGATGGCTTTTTCCCTTTCACCAGATGACAAGACCTTGGCCTATGTTTGGCCAAACGGAGATGATTATGAGCTTCGCTTATTGAATATTTCAGTACCGGCTGCCAGAATGTTACTTACCAAAAGTGAAGGCCTACCCTTAGCCCCTAAGTTTAGTTCGGATGGAAAATGGGTGTATTTTTCAGAATATTCTAAAGATGAACGGGCTGAGTTGAAGCGAATTTCTGTCTATGGCGGAATGCCTCAACTTTTGACTGTGAAGAAATGGAATTGGGGAGCTGCATCCGGAAAGCTCAGGCTCATCAGTACGGTAGATGGGAAAAAGTCTCCGATACGGATCAGTATAACGGATGCATCTGGTCACCCAGTAATTCCGGAAAGTACTGCAGTTCATTCTGAAGGTCAAAACGGAATGGTATTTTTTTATTCTTCAGGCGAAATTGAAGTAGAAGCTCCCTTAGGAGAATTGACAATCACAGCAGCTCATGGTTTCTCCACTGCAAAACAGGTTCAGAAAGTCCTGGTAAAAGAAGGGGTAACCAACTCAGAAATTAAGCTCACTAAAATTTGGGATGCTAATGCTAGCGGATGGTATTCCGGAGACAATCATTTTCACCTCAATTATGGAGGAACCAATCAATTAGATCCCGAAGATATTGTGTTGGATCTGAAGGCAGAAGGATTGGACATCGCCTTTCCTTTGGTAGCCAATCTTGGGAATCGATTTCTTGAAGAAGACCTCTGGGGCCGAAAAAGCGAAGGAATTCCTATTATCGAGTTTGGACAGGAGGTACGATCGCATTTTCTAGGACATATCGCCTTGATTGGAATGGAGGATTTGCATTGGCCTTGGGTATGGGGACCGCGCTATGACATTTATGAGGCGGATGACCGACTTAATGCCGAAGCTTTACGCTTTGCACGGAATCAAAATGCTCTGGGAGGGTATGTTCATCCGGTGACAATTCAAGATCCTTTCCAAGAAGGCGGCGCCAGTTCGATGCCCATCTCGTTAATTGCAGATGCCGTACTTGGAGAGGTGGATCTACTTGAAGTAGTTTGCCTTTGGTCAGATGAGATCGGCACGGCTGCAGTCTGGCATGAATTGCTCAACATCGGTATTCCACTGGGATTGTCAGCTGGAAGTGATGCCATGAGCGATCTTTATCGGACGATGTCCATCGGTGCAACAAGAGTTTATGTGAAGCCGATTGGGGCCTTGACTACGGCGAGTTATCTTGAAGCGCTAAAATCAGGAAGAAGCTTTGCGAGTAATGGGCCTCAGCTTTTATTCTCAGTGGATGGAAAAGAAGTGGGAGAGGTGGTCAACACAAAAAGTAAGAAAACCAATTGGACCTTAACCGTACACTCCCCTATAGCCTATGAAAAGGTAGAACTTTTTGTAAATGGCAAAGTGGTCTGGAACAAAAATAGTGAGAATGGCAAGGGAAGTAAAAACTATACTGGAACTATTGAAATCCCTAAAGGAGGCTGGGTGACCGCTCGTGTTTCCGGTGGAAAGTCCGAATGGCCAATGATGGACAGCTACCCTTTTGCAGAGACTTCGCCTTTTTGGTTTGGAACTATTGGAAGCACAAACACTAGTG
>JBDNIP010000542.1:0-3663 GCA_041688245.1 Algoriphagus sp. | reverse complement strand
TATTCCTGCTTCTGAATTTCGTTCAACTGAGATAATGAAAAGCGGAAAAAAAATCGTCGAAATGATAAGTGCTAAATACCATCTTGCAGCTTTTTTCTTTCCCTGTTCTAAGTTCAGAAAAATCAATTTGTAATAGTAAATAACCACCAGGAGTGTGATTGGAAGGATAATAGAGAAAATAACAGGAACAGTAACATTGATAATTCTATTCGTACCCTGAATCAAAAAGACGCTGACAAATATAAATATCAAGACTAGTCGTAGGCCATTATAAAGCTGGAAATCACGCAATTTGGGCGGCATTAGGATATTGCGTACCAACAGTACCGCTATCAAATAGGCAGCGTAAAGTGCCATGGTATTAAAGTAAAACCGAAGAAATATAGTCACTGAAATATTCGGGTCTGCATTGGTCAAGACCATAGTTAAAAGCCCCGTCCCGAAGGCAATCAAAAGCCCAAAGCCTACCAAAGCAAGCATATTTTTCCGCTTCAGATAATCTGGAATAAGTTTCATATGCGTCAGGTAAAAACCTACATATAGAATAATGGGAATCAATACCTTAGTGAAATGCTCACCAAGAAATTGATCATTTCGTGTGGAAAAATTTAAGGTATTGACGACCGTAATGAGGAGAAAAATAGAAGTGATCGTCCACCATTCGATTTGTCGGAAAGCTAATGCTTGACTTTTCATTGATTCGTTTTTTGATTACTGAAGTTCATTTCTTGCTCAATTTTGTTGGTTTGCTCAACTTCGCTCACGCCTTTGCAATCTGAAATCATCAAAATAAGATTATAAATCATTCCAAGGATGATGATGAAGTAAAAGCGGTTTCGAATTTCCATTTGTGCAAAATTGATAGGCCAAGATTAGCGCAACTCAAAACGCCCTACAAAAAATTGTGACCAAATGAGGGGAATATGGGGTAGAAATGGGGAATGGGGGAGGTAGTCCCGAAAGCTTTTGGATGAGAATAGGAGAATGAGAGAATAGGAGATAGGACCACTGCTTTAGAAAAAGATCGAGCTGAAATGTCAAAGTTCGATCTTTCAAAAATCTGGTACCTCGTCGTTCGTACTTCGTAAATCAAAGTTCGATCCTTTTAAGAATTTACTCTTCACACTTCAGCTTTCTTACTTCTAGAAGGGATTTTTCAACAAATTAATCTCCCACATCCAAGGAAGTACGAAATACACCATTATGATCACCAGTAGAATAGACATGATATTCAACCAAAACCCGGCTCTTACCATATCTTTCATTTTCAGGTAACCCGAACCAAAGACCACCGCATTCGGTGGAGTGGCCACGGGAAGCATGAATGCACAGCTTGCCGCCAGCGTAGCGCCAACCATCAGCCCAAAAGGATGCAAGTCTAATTTCAAAGCAACCGAAGCCAAAATCGGCAAAAGCATTGAAGCCGTAGCTACATTGGATGTGACCTCTGTCAGGAAATTGACTGAAGCCACTATCACCAAGAGTAGGATAATAAAGCTGATTCCTTCCAATAACGTAAACTTCTGACCAATCCAATCTGCCAATCCTGTACTTTGGAATCCTTCTGCCAAGGCTAAGCCACCACCGAAAAGAATCAAGATTCCCCAAGGAATTCGCTCGGCAGTTTTCCAGTCTAAAATACGATCCTTGTCGGTAGCTGAGGGAAGGATAAAGAGTGCAACCACACCAACTAATACAATAATGGTATCACTTATTTGAGGTAAAAAAGGTTCAATGAGATATTCCTTGAAAATCCAAGAAATGCAAACCAAACCAAAAACGACTATCACATTCCATTCTTCATAAGTGGTTTTTCCTAAATCACTTAGCTGCTTGCCAATAATACTTGTTTCATTGGGTAAGCTAAATCGCTTTGGAAGCGGGTTGGCTGAAGAGACCAAATAGTACCAACAAATCATCAAAAGGACTGCGGAAAGCGGCAAACCAAACATAAACCACTCGTTGAAATCGATTTCATAGGCGTAAAGCTCTTGTATCACGCTGACCATAATCGTATTGGTAGGTGTACCGATCAATGTCGCCACACCGCCAATTGAGGCGCTATAGGCGATGCCCAGCATAATATTTTTACCAAATCGGTCAGCGATGGAGGCATTGGATTCACCTAATTGGGTCCGAAACTGACCAACCACCGCTAATCCAATCGGGAGCATCATCAGCGAAGTAGCCGAATTTGAAATCCACATCGAAAGAATCCCCGTCGCAAGGATAAATCCCAAAACGATACGCCGCAAATCTGTTCCTAATAAATTTATTATGTTAAGTGCAATCCGGCGATGTAAACTCCATTTCTCAATTCCAGTAGCAAGGAGAAAGCCACCCATGTACAGCAATACCGTGGGATGCATGTAATTAGCAGATATTATGGAAATAGGAAGAATTCCCAGCAATGGCATCAATACCAAAGGAAGAAACGCTGTGGCTGCAATTGGTATGGCTTCAGAGATCCACCAGATTGCCATCCAAGCTGCTAAAGCCAGCATGGCTTTGGCTTCGGAGTTTAATCCTGGTGATTCCATCAAAAAATAAATCAGTATAAAAGCAATCGGTCCAAGGTAAAGTCCCAAGCGGGGAATCAATTTATTCATAGCTGCCTGAATGCGGTGTGGTGTTGAAATTGGGCCTGAATATAGAAATAATCTAATATAAGGCAGAAAGTAAGATTCTATTTAACATAATATAAATTATATAACAATAAATAGTATACTTAATTTACTCAGATATAATTAGTTACTACTCATGTCACTGTTTCTATTTCAATATTTTAAAAGCATAAATAACCTTTGTCCTTTTTAATAGTATCGTTTTTTCCAAAACAAACCTATCATCACACTCAGTTCGATTCCTAAATTGACTGAGTGTGTGTGGAAGTGAAAATATGTTCCTAGCCCAATCCCTAATAGCTGAGGTCAGCGAACGAATCGCATACCAAGTTCATCTATTTCAGCAAGCGGCTGATTTATTCCTAGATCTTCATGGAGGTGATATTCATGAGACATTGATTCCTTTTGTGGTTTACTCACAACTTGACGGACCCGAACTTTCCGAGCAATCGCGGCTAGCCTCTGCCCTACTTGGCTTTCCTCATGTCATCGGTTCTGTTTCTGAAAATGGCTCCATCGGTGCCGCTGCTAAGGTTGGAACCCCAGTATTTTTGGCTGAATTAGGTCAATGTGGATGCTGGAATGCCGGTGAAATTGTCAATATAAGGCCGCTGTTTTGAATGTTCTTCGCTTCTTTGAGGTAGTTCTGGACGAAGTTCAACTTCATGGGGTAGAATTTTTGGAAAAGATACTGGTCACCACGGTAAGCATTGATGGCTGTTGGTATCCCGCAGTGGAACTCGACACTTTAGTCAAAAAGGGCCATAAGCTGGGAGAAATCTGAGACTTTTTTGGAGAAGTGAAAGCGAGCTATTTAGCTAGTTCAGATGGCATCCTGCTTGTATCTAGTGTTTGGACGAAAACTTATAAGTTTTTAATAATGAAGTATATACATGCTTAACCCATCGTTGAATAATTCAACAAATGTCAGTAAAAAGATACAAAAAAGCGGTATTTAGTGCCTTCTACGCTTGATTGGCAGCTATTATTCAACTATTTTTAAAGTGTAGATCAATTAAGGAAAAAACATTCGATGCGC
>JBDNIP010000541.1:0-3120 GCA_041688245.1 Algoriphagus sp. | reverse complement strand
GCCCGTGAGGCAGTGGATAGTTATAATTTTGGGCGGACGGACGCACCGGTTTATTTCGAGGAGAATAGGGTCGATGTCCCACTTTTCAGCAAAGTCATCCGATTCTAAAGTTAGAAAGCTAAGGTTAGAAGTCTGAAAATCTCGATGACCTTTGAGGTCTTCATCCCAGACATTGATTTTTGTGCGAGATCCTTCAGACCTCGAAGGTCTTGTGGTCGAATCACGTAGTTTTGAAAGTCTACTCGCCTACCGTTAGGCATAGAAAGTTAAAATCAGAAGTCTGAAAAAAACCTTGATGCTCACGAGAGACCTAGAAAGCACGAAATTTAAGACTTCTCACTTTATACTTCTGACTTGCTAAAACATTTCTTCAATCAACTCGGTGTAAAACTCCTTCACATCTTTACCAATAGCCTTCACCTGCTGGGAAATTAAGCTTGTTTCGGTTTGGCCGGGTACGGTGTTGATTTCGATAAAGTAGAATTGCCCAGTCTCCCTGTGCAAGAAATAATCAATTCGGACAGCACCTTTACAATTTAGTTTCTCATAAACCTGTGTGGCGATTCGACCTACTCTAGCCACTTCCTCGGTACTCATTCTGCCCGGTGTGATCTCCTTCGTCATCCCGGCGATGTATTTTGATTCAAAATCAAAGAACTCCTTACTGCTTACGATCTCAGTAGAAGGTAACGCGGTGATTTCATCTTTTCCACGAAATACGCCAATCGAAAACTCTCTTCCTGATATAAACTCCTCGACGAGGACTTGAGTGTCTTCGGCAAAGGCTTTATCCAAAGCTTCTGGTAATTCTTCCCATGTTTTTACTTTGCTCATCCCGATGGAGCTACCGCCATTATTCGGTTTGATGAAAAGCGGTAAGGTTAGTTCTAACTCGATTCGGGAAATATTTGCAGTAGAGTTTTTAAAAAATTGGATGGACTTTGCCGTATTAAGCTCAGGAATACCACTGACAATAGCCTTGGTATAGCCTTTATTCATGGTAATTGCCGAGCTGAGTTGGTCGCAAGTCGTGTATGGCAAGCCAATCATATCGAAGTACCCGGCGAGCTTTCCATCTTCACCGGGTGAACCGTGGAGGATATTAAAAATACCATCGAACCGGATTTTTTCACGGTTGATCGTAAGGCTAAAATCGTTGAGATCCACCATCACTTTCTCTCCAGTCTCGGTGATATGATGCCAATTTCTTGGGTAAATCAGGATTTTGTACACGTCGTACCGTTCTCTATCGATGGTTTTTTCGACTACGGCCGCACTTTTAAGTGAGATTACAGATTCTCCGGTGTAGCCACCAGTTACAAGGGCAATTCTTTTCTTCATATAGGGAGTCAATGAGTATGCGAATTAGCTTATTTTTTGCGGAAAGGGGAAAGAAAATCCTAAGATCTTGACCTTCTATCCTTATGGATTTTCAAAGACTTAAGCGCTTGCTTATATTCGTGACACTTATTTAGCTATGTACCCAAATTTTAGAAATATGATTAAAAGTATGAAATCGACCCTTTTTGCACTCATCCTTTTGACTTTTGTAGGATCATCGCTATCCGCTCAGGGGCTCAAAAAAGTAACCATGGAGGATGTGTTTAAGAAAAATACCTTTTTCCAACAAACCGTCCAAGGCATCAATTGGATGAAAGATGGGCAATATTATTCCACCCAGATCAATCAGATAGGCTATCCTATGGTGCTGAAGAAGAATCTCACTACAGGCGAGCAGGCTGGGATCTTACTTGATGGGAAAGTCTTGGGATTGAATTTCAGTAGTTATTCTTTCAATACGGACGAGACCAAAGCCCTGGTCGCTACCGATGTGGAATCAATCTATCGACGCTCTTCCAAAGGGATTTTCTACCTGGTAGATATGGCCACTGGCCAAAAGCAGCAATTGATGAAGGGAGAGAAAATCTCCTATGCTACGCTCTCCCCAGATAATGACAAAGTGGCTTTTGTGAAAGACAACAACCTGTATATGGTGGAATTGGCCGCTAATAAATTGACGCAAATCACTAAAGATGGGGAGTATAATAAAATCATCAATGGTGCTGCGGACTGGGTTTATGAGGAAGAGTTCTCCATGGCTCAGGCTTTCAAATGGTCTCCTGATGGAAAGAAGATCGCATTTATCAGATTTGATGAGTCGGAAGTGCCTGAATTTAATATCCAGCTTTGGGGATCACTTTATCCAAAGAATTACAAATTCAAATACCCAAAAGCTGGAGAAAAGAATTCCGATGTGAGCATTCATGTGTACGATCTGTCTTCTTCCAAAATTCAAAAAATCGATGCTGGAAACGAAACAGATATTTATCTGCCAAGAATGTATTGGACTAAAGACGCAAATCAACTGGCTTTCATTCGCCTGAATCGTCTTCAAAATCAGATGGATTTATTCCATGCCAATGCGACAAGTGGGGAAAGTAAATTGGTAATTTCTGAAAGTTCAAAGACCTATGTAGATTTAGATTACAATGATGATTTGCAGTATTTGAATGACGGAAAAACTTTTATTCGTACTTCGGAGCAAGACGGCTACAAGCACATTTATCATCACAATCTGGATGGGAGTCTGATTCGTCAGATTACCACTGGGAATTGGGAGGTCACGTCCATGGTCGGCATAGATGAAAAGGCAAAGAAAATCTATTTTATCTCCTCAGAAGTTTCCCCGATGGAGCGCAATTTCTACGTGATTGGATTGGATGGAAAAAGCAAAAAATCGCTCACTCCTGCCAGGGGAACTCATACGATCAATATGAGTCCGGATCATCGATTTTATATGGATTATTATTCCACCACTACTAAGCCGGTTACTATCACGCTGAATGAGGCAAGTGGAAAAGAAGTCAAGGTGCTAGAGGATAATGCAGCTTTGAATACCACACTGGCAGGATTTAATTTGGGAGAAAAGGAGTTCTTTACTTTCCCTACAGTCGATGGAACTTCGCTGAATGGCTACCTGATCAAGCCGAAGGACTTTGATCCAAACAAGAAATATCCAGTGCTGATGTACGTCTATGGTGGTCCGGGATCACAAAATGTGACGAATTCTTGGGCAGGGGTACGTGACTTTTGGTACCAGGTTTTGGTAGCAGAAGGTAT
>JBDNIP010000540.1:0-2661 GCA_041688245.1 Algoriphagus sp. | reverse complement strand
TAAGGCAGTAATATCGAATATAGAAAAAGGGAAGATTCCTTCTATTCGGAATTACTATTCTGTACGCAATATTCAGCAAAACGAAGACTCTTATTTTATTTATTTTGATCAATTTTCGATCAAAAGCCCTAGAGGATCTAATTCGCTATTTTCACCCACTAGTGGCTATCGCTATAACAGCTGGAATCGTACAGGCTATGATCCGAACTTCCGAGAGTTTACTGTTCCAAATACCTATAATTCACCGGGTACTTCAGTTTATCAACCTGCACCAGAGTATCAATACTACTCAGCACATTTCATGAAAGTAGCGAAGACTGGCCAGGTAATATGGGATAATGCATCGACTTATGACGGATTGATCACCACTTACCCAGAAGCATTTGGCGAAGTTGCCGTTGTAGGAGATGAATATTACCATACGTATGTTCGCGATCTTACCATTAAGTTAAGTTATTTTAAAAACGGCCAGAAAATCTTTGATAATTTAGGCTTTGAATTGGAGCTTGCTGATGAAGAGGAGCGAATTGTCACCACTAACCCATCGAGTATTCGATTGATCCACTGGTATGGTCGATATTACCTTATATCTGGGACCCAGAAGATTCGGTTTCTGAATAAATCGGGTAGTCAAGAAACCCGAGAGGTATATTTTATTGCCAAGATCCTCGTCAATGGGGAACTGTATCTGCCGGAGCAGATGCCAGACTAAATTTATTTTTTATATTTACTTGCAAATTCACTCCATGCAGAAGCGACTAGTCTTAGACAAAGGACAGATTGAGATCATACTCAAGAGATTCTGTCACCAATTGATCGAGAATCATGACAATTTTGACAATACGGTATTGTTGGGTTTACAGCCTAGGGGTCCAATTTTGTTGGATAAAATTGTAAAAATTTTAGAAGAGATATCTGGTGTAAAAGTTCCTTCAGGTTATTTGGATGCGACCTTTCATAGGGACGATTTTCGTAGAAGGGATCTTCCCTTAAAAGCTAACGAGACCAAAATTCATTTTTTGGTTGAAGGAAAAAAAGTTATTCTAATTGACGATGTGCTTTACAAAGGGCGATCTGTACGTGCTGCGATGGATGCCATGATTGCTTTTGGCAGACCGCAGAAAGTGGAATTGATGGTTCTTGTTGACCGAAAGCTTACCCGTGATTATCCCATCATGCCAGACTATTTTGGTACTAAAGTCCATACGCTTGAAAGTCAATACGTACTTGTGGAGTGGGCTGACCAAGGTCACGAAAAAGACGCTATTTGGCTTACTGAGAAAGTCAACTCATAATTATGTCGCAACTAAGCACAAGACACTTACTAGGGATTAAAAACATCGACGAGAACGATGTTCAGCTTATCTTAGAAACAGCCGCCAATTTTAAAGAAGTGATAAATAGGCCGATCAAAAAAGTCCCATCACTTCGGGATATTACTATTGCGAACATCTTTTTTGAAAATTCTACGCGTACAAGACTTTCTTTTGAATTAGCGGAAAAAAGACTTTCTGCTGATGTGGTTAATTTCTCTTCAAGCAATTCCTCAGTGAAAAAAGGCGAAACGCTCGTGGATACAGTAAACAATATCCTGGCGATGAAAGTGGATATGGTGGTCATGCGCCACGCTAGCCCTGGAGCGGCACATTTTCTTTCCAGAAATGTAAATGCCAATATTGTAAATGCTGGTGACGGGACACATGAGCATCCAACGCAGGCATTATTGGATGCTTATTCAATTAAAGAAAAATTTGGAGAAGTAGCTGGGAAGAAAGTCGCAATAATTGGGGATATCCTACATTCAAGAGTAGCATTATCTAATATTTTCTGTCTTCAGAAACTAGGTGCGGAGGTTATGGTCTGTGGACCGATTACTTTACTGCCAAAGTATATTGAAAGTCTTGGGGTAAAAGTAGAATTGGACGTGAAGAAGGCGTTGCAGTGGTGCGATGTTGCAAACGTGCTTCGAATTCAACTTGAACGTCAGCAAATTAAATATTTCCCAAGCCTTCGAGAATACTCGCTTTATTATGGAATTAATAAAAAGCTTCTTTCCGAACTTGATAAAGAAATAGTAATCATGCACCCCGGACCTATTAATCGTGGCGTGGAATTGAACTCAGATGTTGCAGATTCCGAGCATTCGATTATTTTGGATCAAGTAGAAAATGGAGTCGCCGTACGTATGGCAGTACTTTACCTTCTGGCAGGGCAAAAATAAAAAGTATATCAACAGTTTTTTCATTGGTTCTTTGATCATTCTGTTCCTAGTTGAGGCAACAAAACCAGTCCAGTTATTTAAGCAGTTAGGAACAGTTCTAAGTATAAGCCCATTCAGACCGTTCAAAAAAAAGCCTTGGTTTTTTAAAAAACCAAGGCCAAATTCCAATTTTTCAAGCTATTCCATTACCAAGGTTTACCTGTACCTTGGATTAACCAAGTTTTAGACCATTGATTGTTTGCACCTCTGCCACCCCCAAACGTAATCTCCAGCCGTGAAATTGCATCTCCAACATTGCTACTGTTAAAGTTAATTACATTGTTTCCGTAAGTAAAACGTACAGTCATTACTGGCTCTGCGGATGCCTCACCAGGTACTAATGCCGGAAAGCCTGTCCTTCGATAATCAAACCAGGATTCTGTAGCCGTGGTCCAGGAAGC
>JBDNIP010000068.1:0-3742 GCA_041688245.1 Algoriphagus sp. | reverse complement strand
TAGCATTACTGGTACTTCTTCCGATGGCTATCGGAACGTCATCGGCCTGCCTCGCTGTGGCGGGCCTGCCTGCCAGTTGAGCAAAGAAAATTAGGTAAGTGGCATAATTGCGGATGATCATATTATTTTAATTAAACTTTCTACTATAATTTTTAGCAAGCAATTTTCTTGTTTTCGGGTAATTCTAAAAATCTAACGATTCCACACTTTTGGCAAAAAATTATCAATAACTTAATATAATGGCAGAAGCTTATTTACATGGATTTATCCCAGAAGAGCAGCAGCGTCTCGTGGATCAAGCCAATTTTTTAGAATCTAAAATCTACCCTCGTATAGATTTTGCAGGCTGCAAAAACCTTCTTGAAATAGGCTCTGGAGTAGGTGCACAGACTCAGATGTTGCTCAAGCTTTGGCCTGAACTTACGATTACTTGCATTGATTATTCCGAAGTTCAGATTGAGCAGGCTAAGATGAATTTAGAGTTCGCAGGAGATCGAGTTCGTTTTTTCCGTCAAGATGCCCGAGAATTAGATCTAGATGATCAGTTCGATGCGGTATTTATTTGTTGGGCTTTGGAGCATATCCCCGATCCTGCCAGGGTGCTGAAATTAATTACCAAGTTTTTGCTTCCCGGAGTAAAAGTCTGGATCACTGAAGTGTTCAATTCGAGCTTTTATTTTGCTCCGGAACTCCCAAACATGAAACTGTACTATGAGCGATACAATCAGCTTCAGCGTGCACATGGTGGTGATCCTGACGTAGGAGCACAGCTTGGTAACATGCTTTTCAAAGCTGGGTACAAAGAGATAGCGCTTTTTCACGGAGATTTTCACCTCGATCAATCTAAATCCGAAGAGCTGAATAAAATGCTAGTCTTCTGGAAACTATTGATGAAAAGTGGAAGTTCTGGTTTACTTGAAGCTGGGTTGATCAATGAAGCTGAGATTCAAGCGATGGAGGAAGATCTAACTAGTATTGCAGCGAGTGAAAAAGCTGTCTTTTTCTATCAATTTGTGCAGACCTTTGCGACTTACTAATACGGTACTATGAAAATTTTGAAATGGGTTTGGAAGTTCATCCGGAAATCAATGCTCTGGTTTTTTATCCTGTCCATTGGTCTCACGATTCTTTATCGCTTTGTTCCTATTCCGATCACCCCATTGATGGTCATTCGCTTAGGGGAGCAGGCTGCTGACGAGAAGAAAGAAATGCGATTATACAAGGATTGGGTCCCGATGAGTAAAATCTCCAAAAATGCTTCACAAGCAGTATATGGTGCCGAAGATCAGAAATTCCTAGACCATTACGGGTTTGATCTGGAAGCGATGCAGAAGGCCTGGAAAGGAAATAAAAAAGGGAAACAGATCAAAGGGGCAAGTACCATCACCCAACAGACTGTAAAGAATGTTTTTTTGTGGCCCGCGCGAAGCTATGTCCGCAAAGCACTGGAGGCATATTTCACGGTCTTAGTAGAGCTCATCTGGTCTAAAGAGCGGATTATGGAAGTGTACCTCAATGTTATTGAAATGGGAGAGGGAATCTATGGGATTGAAGCCGCTGCACAGACTTATTACAACAAGCCAGCTGCAAAGCTCAATAGAAGTCAATCTGCAATGATCGCAGCGGTACTGCCTAATCCAAGAAGATGGACTCCTGCAAGACCTACGCCTTACATCGTAGGGCGCCAAGGGTGGATCCTACGTCAAATGAACAACCTGGCACCATTGGGCTACGGTATATAATTTGAATTTACGATGTTAAAATTAGATAATTCTAAACGCTTTAGATTGCTGTGATCTATTTTTCTCAAAAAGTATAAAGTCCACGTCCAAGTTACTTACTAAACCAAATTTTCTTCTTGAAGTGATTGAACTTAACTCTCCATTTTCTGAATATTTTCGAATCCAAATAAAAAGTGAGCTAGTTACAAAAGCCCCTTTTTAAGCCAATTTAAGGGATTAAAAAATGCAAGAATTATTTATCCACAAAATCCATTATTTATCCACATTCTTTTTACAAAATAATTCAAATTACTGATTAACAGTGTGATATGAGTATCTACTGAGAGATCAATTTGTGGATAATAGTTTATAACTGAATTAAGCATAGGTCAAAAATTAATATAAAACGTGGATAATTTTCCCCACCGAATTTCCCCATATGATGAGCTAATCTGTTCGTTCTTTGATTAATCTTTTGCGGTAAGCGTTGAAGATTCTCGACTTGGAGACGAAGCCTATATAGCGACCCTCAGCGATCACAGGGAGATTCCATGCACCGGATACCTCAAATTTTTCCATTGCTTTTTGCATATTTTCTGTATCCAATAAGATTTCTGGTGGACTATGCATGAGTTGATTGATGTAGATTTTCTCTTGTTTCTCCCTGTCAAACATGATATCCCGGATGTCATCCAGCGTGATGATCCCACTAAGCACACCTTCGTCATCTACGACAGGAAAGATATTTCGCTTTGATATTTTTACCAAATCTATCAAATCGCGCAGCTTAGCATCAGGATGTATTGGGATTAAATCCCGCTCGATCACATGTGTAATGGTTATCAAATCAAGTAGTTCCTGATCTTTGGATTCAGGAAGCTGACGGCCCTTTTCTTTGAGTTGCATCACATACAAGCTATCCTTTTGAAAATAGGTGGTAGTGATATAAGATATTGCTGAAACGAACATTAAGGGAACAAATAATTCATATCCACCTGTAAGCTCTGCAATCAAGAAAATCGCTGATAAAGGTGCATGCTGAACACCAGCCATCACACCACACATGGCTACTAAGGTAAAATGTGCCAGAGGAAGTGGAATATGGAAGCCAAGCATATTCTTAGAATAGGCAAAGACGAAACCTACAACACCCCCGACATAAAGCGATGGCGCAAAAATCCCACCACTTCCACCACTTCCTAGGGTTAATGCTGAAGCAATTGGCTTCACTAAAATAATCAGTACCAAAAAAATGATAATCAAATAAGAATTAGTTGTAGAGGAGAAGAACGGACTCTTATCGAGCAGTTGATCCGAGTTACCATTGATCAAAAGGTTTAGGAAATCATACCCTTCTCCATAAATTGGCGGGAAAAAGAAGACCATAAAGCCAATAAGAGCTCCTCCGTAGAGCAGTTTTAATAGCTGAGAATCCAATCCCTCCAAAAGACGTTCAGTAGTTCGAACAGCACTACTGAAGTACAGTGATACTACCCCGCAAACCATTCCAAGTAATAAATAATAGGGCATGTGACTGGCCGAGAACGTACCGACGAGATCGAAGGTAAAAACCGGAGCTTTACCAATTAGAATCGTTGAAGTTAGTGATCCTGTTACGGAGGCGATAAGTAGCGGGATAAATGAAGCAGTGCTGATTTCCATTAAAATAACTTCGATCGCAAATATTACCGCTCCGATAGGGGCGCCAAAAATAGCTGATATAGCTCCTGCAGCTCCACATCCAATTAATAGGGTTCGCTTCTTGGCATTGAGATGGACTAGAAGGCCAACATTTGAGCCAATTGCTGATCCTGTGACCAGCATCGGTGCTTCTAAGCCAACCGAACCACCGAAACCCACTGTCAAAGCAGAGGTGAATATTCGGCTATAAGTTTTGACCCGGGGAATTATACTCTGATTTTTTGAAATGGTAAATAATACATCAGGAATCCCATGTCCTCCGGTATCCTTAAACAAATATTTTCCTACTACATAGGCTGCCGTTATTCCAATAAGAGGGT
>JBDNIP010000539.1:0-1271 GCA_041688245.1 Algoriphagus sp. | reverse complement strand
GATTTTTAGCGCTATATCTCCATCTGCAACCATTCCATCCTGGTATATTTTCACAGCTTTGTCACCAAAATCAATAGTATCACAATACTTACTTATTACCTCCCAGTATTTGTTGACAGTGTCAACATGTGTTTCCCAAAATTCTCTACCAAATTCATCAATACTCTTCCGGGTTAGTTCTGCTGCCATGGATCCCATATCGGCACCCGAATGAATAATGGGGATATAGATCAGTGTTCTCATTAGAATAGATTGAGTTTATGTTTCTGCTTAATCGTCGTCATATGATTTTTCTGCAGCTACCCTACATGCGGCACTCAGGGTAGCCATAGCCTCATCAATATAGTCAAAGTTTTGTTCCTGATGTATTGATTTCAGCTCATCGAGCGCTTCCTCGATCGCATTTTTCTTCGCTATCGATAGAGTGCTTCCAAATTTCTTTAATTGATTCTCAGTCTGGGAAATCTGCATGTCTGCTTTATTATTTTTCTCTGCCTTTTCCTTCATTTTCTGATCTTCAACTGCATGCTGCCTGGCTTCGTCCTTCATTCGACTAATTTCTTCCTTTGAAAGACCAGAGGAAGCTTCAAGTCTTACCTGCTGCGATTTATCCGTCATCTGATTGACCGCAGTCACCTGCAAAATTCCATTGGCGTCAATGTCAAAAGTCACCTCGATCTTTGGAATCCCGCTGCGGAAAGGTGGAATCTCATCGAAATGAAACTTTCCAATGCTTTTATTGTGCTCGGCCATTGGTCGCTCACCTTGTAAAACATGAATTTCAACTGAAGATTGGTTGTCAGCCGCAGTCGTGAAAATTTCGGATTGTAATGTCGGAATAGAGGTATTGGCTTCGATCAACTGGGTCATCATGCCTCCACGGGTTTCAATACCAAGCGAAAGTGGGGTAACATCAAGCAACAGTACATCTTTCACTTCTCCGGAAAGAACTCCACCTTGAATGGCAGCACCAATCGCTACAACTTCATCCGGGTTTACACCTGCTGAAGGCTCTTTTCCAAAAAAATCGCTGACCATTTTTTGTACGGCCGGGATTCGAGTTGAACCGCCAACCAATATTATTTCATCTAGATCGGAAGCCTTCATTCGGGCGTTCTTAAGTGCCAGTTGGCATGGAGCAACAGTTGACTGTAGCAAGCCATGAATCAGTTGTTCAAATTTGTCACGGGTGAGTTTCCTTACCAAGTGTTTGGAAACGCCATCAACAGACATGATGTATGGAAGGCTGATATCGGTTTCAAACAAGCCTG
>JBDNIP010000538.1:0-1438 GCA_041688245.1 Algoriphagus sp. | reverse complement strand
TTTCGAGAGGAGATAGATCAGATTTTAGCCGAGCTCCCTGGAAAACGCCAAAATATCCTCTTCTCTGCCACGATGGACGAGACGCTTGAAGAGATCATCGCCTCACTTTTGAAAGATCCCGTAAAAATCGAAGTTGAGGCAGAAACTGTCACCACAGATCTAATCGAGCAATACGCCTATCGAATCGAAGCAGAGAAAAAA
Organism: Algoriphagus sp.; assembly: GCA_041688245.1. GTDB lineage: Bacteria > Bacteroidota > Bacteroidia > Cytophagales > Cyclobacteriaceae > Algoriphagus. The sequence continues at coordinate 1,237 of JBDNIP010000538.1, read as the reverse complement.
GGCCCTTTTTTACGCTATTTAGTGAATTCTGGTGATTGGACACAGATTTTGATTTTTGTGTCTTCGATTCGAACTGCCGATAATGTCGTGACCAAATTGAATAAGAATGGCGTTGACGCTATAGCTTTTCATGGGGATAAAAGTCAAGGAGCACGCACCGAAGCTTTGGCGAAATTCAAGTCCGGAAAAACTCGAATTTTAGTAGCTACAGACCTTGCAGGACGAGGTATTGATATCAAATTTTTGCCCTTGGTGATCAATTATGAATTACCACGATCCCCAAAAGACTATGTGCATCGAATCGGTAGAACCGGTCGAGCTGGCGCGACTGGTGAAGCAATTTCCTTGATAACAGAAGAAGATCTTCACCACTTCAAAATCATCCAAAAGAAAATGGGCAAGCATGTGCAATTGAGAAGCACAGATGAGTTTGAGTTTTAAATGAGAAGGCTAAAGTGAGAAGGCTAAAAGTACGTTGATCTAAAATCAAGATTAACTCACAATTATTGAGTTTGTGAAGTTTGGAAAATTAATTTTGAATCCATGAATCGCAGAAATTTCATCAAATCCGGAGTGGGATTAGGAGCAGCAGTTTCACTGACGGGGCTTTACTCTTGGCAATTTGCTCCCTATGAATTGGAGTTTGTGAAGTTGAAAATGCCTATTCCAAACCTCCCGCCAGAACTGACTGGGAAAACACTAATTCAGGTTTCTGACATGCATGTAGGTAACCGATTTGATTGGAATTACCTTATAGAATCACTCGAACTTGCCAAATCTTATCAGCCTGATTTTGTGGTTTACACGGGAGACTTTACTTCCTTCGAATCGGAGGAGCAATACAGCCAATTACAAAATGTATTGAAATCAGCCGTTTTGGGCAAAATTGGTTCTTTTGCAGTACTTGGAAATCACGATTACGGACATGATTGGTCCAATGAAACTGTGGCCACTACCACTTGCGAAATTCTTGAAAAAGCTGGAATCAGTCCTTTGCGAAATGAAATCGGGAAGTCTGAAGGAATCAATTTTCTGGGAATGGATGATTATTGGGGATTGAATTTTGGTCCTGATGAAATGACGGCCAGTCATGATCCCAGTGCAGCCAATATCGTGCTTTGCCATAATCCAGACGTCTGCGACTTATCTGTTTGGAGTGACTATCAAGGCTGGATTCTTTCTGGACATACCCATGGCGGTCAAGTCAAACCTCCTTTTCTTCCTCCACCCATTTTGC
>JBDNIP010000537.1:0-5939 GCA_041688245.1 Algoriphagus sp. | reverse complement strand
GAACGATCATATACACCTTACTACAAATATTGGATAGATAAATAGCTTCTTCACAGGCTGTATCACCGGCACCGACTATAGCGACGTCCTGACCCTTAAAGAAAAATCCATCACAGACAGCACAGGCAGATACCCCTTTCCCATTAAGTCTTGTTTCACTTTCGATTCCTAACCATTTGGCTGAGGCACCAGTAGAAATTAAAATTGTATCAGCGATAATGGTCTTTTTTTCATCCATTTCAACGTGATATGGTCTTTTAGAGAAATCAACCTTAGAAGCTAATCCGAAACGCACCTGTGTTCCAAATCGCTCGGCTTGCTTTCTAAAGTCTTCCATCATTTCCGGTCCCTTTATTCCCTCTGGATAACCGGGATAGTTTTCTACATCGCTAGTAATTGTAAGTTGACCACCTGGCTGTCCTCCTGTATATAGGACTGGTGATAGACCGGCTCTTGAAGCGTATATCGCAGCACTGTATCCGGCAGGTCCAGAACCAATAATTAAGACCTTAACATGCTCGTTTTCTTGACTCATTGATTGATTATTAAAATCTGACAAATTTTGTTATTTATAAATTCTCCTCAAGACTTATACTTGTTAAAATTCCAAAACACAATGAGTGGAGTGGAGATGGTATTAAATTAAAAAAGGGGGTTAAATAACCCCCTTTTTTATCTATAGTTAACCAAGGTAAGGCTTGAGGGTCTTACTTCTTGAAGTATGTCTGAGACGTCTGATTGCTTTTTCTTTGATTTGGCGGACTCGCTCTCGAGTCAAATTGAATTTTTCACCAATCTCTTCAAGGGTCATAGCATGCTCGCCATTCAATCCAAAATATAAAGTAATCACATCTGCCTCTCGTTGAGTTAGCGTAGACAATGCACGTTGAACTTCTTTACGAAGAGAATCTTTCATCAAGCCATCATCAGGCTTTTCATCTCCATCATTTTCAAGCACATCTAATAAGCTGTTCTCTTCTCCTTGTACAAAAGGAGCATCCATGGACACGTGACGACCTGAAATCTTCATCGTGTCCACAACTTCGTTTGCAGTGATTTCTAGCACCTCTGCAAGTTCTTCCGGTGAAGGCTCACGCTCAAACTTCTGCTCTAATTCACTAAAGGTTTTACTTATTTTATTAAGTGAGCCAACTCTGTTTAATGGCAAGCGTACGATTCGAGATTGCTCAGCCAATGCTTGAAGTATTGACTGTCTAATCCACCAAACTGCATATGAGATAAATTTGAAACCTCTAGTTTCATCAAAACGCTGAGCAGCCTTGATCAAACCCAAGTTCCCTTCATTGATTAGATCACCTAATGAAAGACCTTGGTTTTGGTATTGCTTTGCTACTGAAACGACAAATCGCAAGTTGGCTTTTGTAAGTTTTTCGAGAGCAAGTTGATCACCCTCTCTAATTCTTTTTGCCAATACTACCTCTTCATCTGCCGTCAACAGGTCTACCTTACCAATTTCTTGAAGGTATTTATCCAGAGATTGACTTTCTCTGTTGGTAATCTGTTTGCTAATTTTTAGCTGCCTCATTCAGGTATATGGTTTGTAAAATTCAATTAAACATTATTCCGTTTAAACCTTCGATAATTATCCCTGTGGATTAGAATCTGGTTTTCCCGGTTTAGGTAAAAGCGCTTTTCTAGAAAGCTTGAATTTCCCAGTACGCTGATCTACATCGATTAACTTTACCTTTATCTCCTCGCCTGGCTCAAGTACGCCATCCATGGTTTCTAATCGCTCCCATTTAACCTCAGAGATATGGAGTAAACCATCTTTGCCTGGCATAAATTCCACGAAAGCTCCAAAAGGTTGAATGTTTTTTACTTTTCCAGTGTAAGTCTCTCCAATTTCGGGCTGAGCCACAATTGCTTTGATACGTGAAAGTGCCGCATTAAGTTTATCCTGATTCGCAGAGAAAATATTGATTTTACCCTGATTGTCTATTTCTTCGATTATAATAGTGGCCCCTGTATCTTTTTGAATTTCTTGAATCACTTTTCCTCCCGGTCCTATTACTGCTCCAATCAACTCCTTTGGAATCATCATAATAAATGATCTCGGGGTATGAGGCTTCAATTCTGTCCTTGGTGCTGAAAGTGTTTTATTGATTTCATCCAAAATATGAAGTCTACCGGCTTTAGCCTGGTGTAACGCTTCCTTCAATACTGCGTAATCCAAGCCTTCTACTTTAAGGTCCATCTGGCAAGCAGTGATCCCTTTGGCTGTTCCGGTAACCTTGAAGTCCATATCTCCTAAATGATCTTCATCACCAAGAATATCTGAAAGAATTGAATATTTACCGGTTTTAGCATCAGAAATCATTCCCATGGCAATTCCTGTCACTGGAGATTTAATCTGAATGCCTGCATCCATCAAAGCCAATGAGCCAGCACAAACCGTAGCCATTGAAGATGATCCATTAGATTCTAAAATATCGGATACAATTCGAATAGTATACGGATTTTCAGCAGCTGAAGGAAGTATTTTTTTCAAAGCTCTCATTGCTAAGTTACCATGACCAACTTCTCTTCTTCCTGGGCCCCTATTTGGTTTTACTTCTCCAGTAGAAAAAGCTGGAAAATTGTAATGAAGGTAAAACTTATTGTACCCTGAGATAGTAGCACCATCCACCATCATCTCATCCATCTTAGTACCCAATGTACAAGTAGCAAGTGCCTGTGTTTCACCACGTGTAAACAATGCAGAACCATGAGCAGAGGGAAGGTAATCCGCTACTGACCAAATAGGTCTTACTTCGTCTAATCTTCTACCATCCAATCGCTTTTTCTCATTAAGTGTCAGATTTCTGGCAGCTTCTTTATGAATCTTACTGAAATAAGGCCCAATTAGACTTGACTCATACCCATGGTCTTCACCCAAACTTGCTACAAATGCTACTTTAATTTCCCTGGTCAAAGCAGATCTTTCAGATTTATTAGCGATTTGCTTACTTACTGAGTCATAAAGCTTCTCGTAAACGTCAGCTCTCATTTTATCAAACAGTGCAGGATCTGTTTTCTCGTGATTGTATTCTCTTTTTACTTCTTTGCCAACCAACTTGGTTAGCTCGATTTGAACCTTACAGTGTCTTTTGATTTCGTCATGACCAAACTGCATGGCCTCTAACATTTCTTCTTCTTCAATTTCATTTGCTTCGCCTTCTACCATCAAAATGAAGTCTAGCGAACCTGCAACAATAAACTCAAGGGAAGCTTTCTCCAATTCCACCGGAGTTGGATTAATTTTCAACTCACCATCAATTTTAGCTACTCGAACCTCTGAGATTGGACCATTAAATGGGATATCAGAAACTGCCAAAGCAGCAGATGCTGCTAATCCAGCTAATGCATCTGGAAGAACATCATCATCTCCACTGATGAGTGTAATTGCAATTTGCGTATCTGCATGGTAATCACTTGGGAAAATTGGGCGAATAGCTCTATCTACGATACGGCTAATTAATATTTCATAGTCCGATAATCTTCCCTCTCGTTTTAAAAATCCTCCAGGTATTTTACCCGAGGAAGCAAATTTTTCTTGATAATCTACCGACATCGGTAAAAAATCAACCCCTTCTGAAGCTTCTTTTTTAGAAACTACAGTGGCCAATAACATGGCCTTTCCCATCTTCACAACTACAGAACCATCAGCCTGCTTGGCTAAAGCTCCAGTCTCAATAGTAATTTCCCTGCCATCTTCAAGGGTGATGGTCTTACTGATTAAATTTGGTAACATAAATAGGTGTTAGTGATAAAGCGTATAATGTGTAAAAGCGAACAGAAACCTTTAAAAAGAAAAAAGTAAGGTTCTCTTGTTCGAGAACCTTACTCAGTGGTTATTTCCTGATGCCTAGTTCAGCGATAATAGAACGATATCGCCCGATTTCTCTTTTACTGAGGTAATCCAGCAGGCTTCTTCTTTTACCTACTAGCTTCAACAAACCAAGCCTTGTGGAGTGATCCTTTTTATTTAACTTCAAATGTTCGGTTAAATGCTTGATTCTATGAGTGAAGAGGGCAATCTGAGATTCAGGAGATCCTGTATCAGTGGCAGATTTTAACCGTCCATGATTTTGAAACAACTCTTGTTTTTTCTCTGATGTTAAATACATGATTAGCTAAATTAATTAAAACAAAGACAAAGGTAAAGCTAAAATCCTAATAATAAAATCTGATTATCTGCAATGATGTCAGTGACCTCTTTTTCTTTGTCTATCTGTGCTTGGAATACCCGCCAAGGCGAGGCAGGCCCGTGACATCCCTGTAGCAATCAGTAAAAGTACAGGCAATGCTGATGTGTGCCATATGTTAAGTTGCTTTCTATCTTTTACTGTTGCAAATGCGGACAATAATATGACAAAATATCATCTAGATTTTGCTCTTGGCAGCATGAACCTTTTCTGAACACTATTCCAAAATTCCACATAAAAATCAGGCTCAAACAATCTCGCATCTTTTCTGGCTTGTCTTAAAAAGAATAAGCCAAATGGAATCAAACAGAGATTTGAAAAAGCGGTACCAAATAATGTATCAATAATTCCTTCTTTTGCCCACTTTTCCCCGGAAATAGTAAGCATGTAATAGAGAATAAAAAAAATAATTGAAATAAGGACAGGCATTCCTAGTCCACCTTTCTTGATTATTGCCCCAAGTGGAGCTCCAATCATGAACATAACAAAGCAGGCTATAGCCTGAGTGTATTTTTGAAACCATGCTATTTCGTAGCGCCGATACTCTCTATTATGGTTTTCTATTTGCGCCTTTTTAACATCAAATGTATTTTTTAAATTCCGAGAATTATTCAATGCCATGGTTAATGCGTTACTCATGTACCCCTTCTCATTTACAAGAGAATCAATAAGATTTTTTTCGTCAGCTGTAAGTGGAGCATTTCGCTGCGATTTTTGGATTATTTCTCCAGCCCCATCATTTCTACTCGAATCATTTTCTGAAACATTGATGGTAGTGACCAGGCGATCTTTTCTGTGAATCTTTTGCTTAAATATAGAATCGCTTCGGGCTGGAATAGTTGTCACTGCCGAAATTACAGGGCTTCCCATCATAGCGTCAGACCTTACTGCTAAATCTTTTCCCTCAGGGCTTTTTAAAATTATCGACGCACTATCGAGCGCCGAATTTTGAGCTAAAAGCTCAACCGAATCCTTTTTTGCTCGTTCGTATCTGAATTTTTCAACTCTTATAGTATCATCCTTAGCCTTTTGATCAAGTATTTCTTGAGGTGGTGTTAGCTTTCTCCCTCTTGTGAAAAAGGGAAAAATGCTCTCTGTAGTCTGATAATTCTGAAACTTTTGGTCGTTTATCAATGTAGCGATAGAATCTAGGCCGAGTCTAATTTCAGGAATATTTTTAATTGATCGATTTGTAGACCAATTATCCTCATTTGTTCGATTGAGCTGGAATGAATTCAGATTGAAAATAATTGTGTTTTCGTCAAAATCAGTTCTGCTAAATTCTACCGGCTTTTCATTTATCCCACGAGCATTTTTTGACTCTTTGTAATTTTTTCCATTGTATAAGGAAAGCCTCATGTAATTTTCATTGAAATATGGCTGCATCACTCCCGAATCAGCGAGTGTTACATTCAGGTTACCCTGAAATCCCTCAGAATGATTGTAAATCAGGATATCTTTCAGTCCAAACTCTCCAACTTTTTCGTTGACTTTAATACTATATCCAGGGATACCATCATAAAATACGCCTGCTTTAATATCTAAAGCGGGGGATTTCATGCGCATATCGTAGAGTAAACTGAATGTTTTCAGGTTCACCTTTGGTACTAAATAATTATTTGAAAGATATGCCGCAAAAGTGAGGACAATTACAAAAATCCCAATGGGTCTGAGCGCTCTCAATAATGAAATACCGCTGCTTTTTATTGCCGTAAGCTCAAAGTGCTCGCCAAG
>JBDNIP010000536.1:0-1643 GCA_041688245.1 Algoriphagus sp. | reverse complement strand
ACCACCTATATCGTTCTTTACTTTGAACGAAAGCTATTGGACATCCGAAAGGAAGTACAAGATATAGGAGACTACAAAATGAATTATATAGTATTCACGATGAGCTATTCTTTGCCTACAGCCTCAAATAAGAGGTTCTACCACGAATTTAATGGAGAAATCAGACGTTAGGTATTGTTTTAATTGAGTTGATTCTTCTAAATCGCAGCAAATCAGCTAATAAATAGTTTCAACAAAACGCGCGTTTCCTATATTAAGTCACTTTATTTATATGTTCCACTAACTTAAGGGTAGATCCAGCTTTTGGTATTAAAACTATTTAAGTATGATGGAAAGCGTAGTTATCCTCATCGATCTCAAAGACTGGGATAGCGGCTTTGATTGGGTGAAGGGTATTGGTATAACAGTCAAAATGCCCCGCTGGCGCTAGCTCGAATGGACACAAACTCTAGGAATCACATATTTTGGAATTACAAAATTGATTTTTTCCTGACTGTAGAGCTGAGATTTTTATGTAGAAAGTATCAGAAATTATGCTTCTGACTAGCATTCTTACGATTAATTATACTTTCAAATTTGAATTAACTCGGTTGATAATCAAATAGCACCTCTGGTACTCTTGCAGATCTTAAATTGCCTATGGTATACTCAAAATGCCCCGCTGGCGCTTTCAAATGTAGATAGAGACTTTTAGTATTAAAATCGGCTTTTTTTACCAGCTCTTTAATTATCCTAGACTTATAATTTTGTGAGGAAAACATTCTATAATGAAGGTAATAAATTGAATATCCGCTTTTCTACCAGTAAACTGCAAAACCAATAGAAGATTTGGTTATCCCGATATATTTAAAGTTTACTTTTCAAATCTTAGAGGCTAAGGAGAGTTTTTCTAATAGTTCATCTAAAATAAGATCCGAAGGATTGCCACAATCCATGACCCTCGGCGTAGCCGGGGGCAGTGAAAATGAACGAGTAATTGAAGCCCTGAAAGGGCGTAACTTTAAGTATCGCTCTTTCAGGACTCTAGGCTGGTAGTATCATTGTTGCCCAGCACTTCGTATAGGGTCATGAATAGTCAGGCTCCTTCGGAGCTGGTCAAAGAATGAGTTTCATAATTTCAAGGTTTCATCGGTTTAGATGACCAAAGAAAATTAGGCTGCTGGCATCATTGCGGATATACATATTGAATAAAATTAAATCCTGTCAAAATGATAGGACTTATAGTGTATTTAAGTTTTTACCGATAATTTTGTCTCCATGTGAAAAGCTTTTAAAACCGAAGATTTAATCACTTGAGTCCGTGATCTATACCAGTTTTTCAATAATTTCGCACTTTCTATAAAGCAAGAGAATTCTAAAAGGTATCATCTTAAACCTTTTGCTCAAAACGGAGATTACTATAAAAAAACTCAAACCTATTCTTAGTATGCTAAAAAAATTACTCAACATTTTGTTTTTTCTGTTTTTTGCGTTCCATTCAATCGCCCAAACAGTCGTAAATGGCAAAATTAATGACAGTGCCACCAATGATCCCATGATAGGGGTAACGATCCTCGTGAAAGGAACAACCCGCGGCACAGTTTCTGATGATTCTGGTAACTTTCAGATTAGAGCCAATTCAGGTGAATTTCTGGTTTTTAATT
>JBDNIP010000535.1:0-1178 GCA_041688245.1 Algoriphagus sp. | reverse complement strand
TTTCTTTCAATTAATAATTCTTTGACTTCAACATCAAGGATTTCAGCAATCTTGTATAGGTCTTCTAAACTTGGTTGTCTTACGTTACGAGAATATTCGTTAATCGTATTGTAACTCTTCCCCATTTGTTTGGCAAGCCAAGTCTGTGAGATTCCTTTGTCTTTTAGAACTTCTTTTATTCGGTTCATTTGAAATCTAGTTTTATTTATTCGGATCAAATATAGGAAAAACACACTAGTATTTAGTGTAAATATTCATTGTATTGTCGTGGGCTGGAAAAGGGCAAGCTCTTTTGGTTTTTCAGCGTCGGGTTTTAGAGTTGGTAAAAACTAAATGTGCTTAACCGAGCGTTGTTCTTTTTCAGCTTGCTGGCAACAAAATATACACCCTTTACATATATATCCGCTATGTATTCGGCTTAGATAAGCGAGATAATCCCTCCAAAACCTTGGTAAAAGATAGTTTGAAAAAGCGAAACTTGAAAGGGGTTTCATAGAGTTTGTTGGGTAATTTTTGCATTAAGGGCTTTAGATCTGATGAAGGTCTTGTTTAGAAGGCATAAAAAGCTAAATCTTTCGATTTAGCTTTTTATTGAACCTGTAAAATCTAATTCACTGAGACATTGGTAAACCAGATGAATTTCTGACCTGCTGCGAAACCATGGTTTGTTGCTAGTTTTATTGGGCCAAATTCTTGTGCATTTTCCCAGGTGAAAGTTCTTCCCTCAGGTCCATTTCCTTTTCTGAAAGTCCATTCCATAATCATATTATTTTCATCCAAATACAATTCGTATGCATCTCCCGGAGTATAGCCATCCGTTGAGTTGTATACAATCACCAATTTAGTGGCATCAGCTGCTGAGATTGGCGCAGTGATGTTTGCCTCTTCTTCATAGGTGTATCCGGAATCCCAAGCCAATTGGAATGGCATCATTAGCCAATATTTATCATTGATAAATCCCTTGTCAGCATCCGGAAGTTGATCTGCCGGAAGATCTATTGAGTAGGTGAAGCTAGTATCTGAAGTTGCATAGTCGACAGTTCGCTCTTTTATATTCCATTTCCAGTCACGGGTAGAAACAGTCGCAGAATCCACCTGAACATTCCAGGTGTAAGCGATTGAATTGACTTCGTCAAATTTGTCATAGCCATAAGCCATGGCAACTTTCATCGGTAGGG
>JBDNIP010000067.1:0-2230 GCA_041688245.1 Algoriphagus sp. | reverse complement strand
TCCTTGGCATTACCGGTTAGGTTGGATTCCGCTTGCTTATTGAGCGCAGGGATGGACTGAAGCTCTTGTAGAAATTGGGTCCGTCTTTCGGCAGTCAGAGGAAAACTGTATTGCCATAGCTCTAAAATCCCATGGTTGGTCGACCCTTCATGAGCAGGGACATCACTACGATCCATCCAGAGCGATGTGTAATAAGCGGGGTCGCGCTCCCAAGGTTTGAGGATCCGATGGTTGAAATCATAGCCATTCATTTCTGCCCAGACGATTCGATAGTCCACCTGCTCCGGAATCGTCCATCCCGCGGTGTCCATCGCCAGCAGTTGCTGCTGAAGATTTTGGAATTCAGGCCAGCGCTTTTCAAAACTGGCTTTGGTGTAATCTGGAGCTCCATCTAGAAGTGGTGGAGTCTCGAAGGTTCGCCATTCCTTGAAAAGTGAGACAAGTTCTGGATAGCTTACAGGAATTATGTCATTAAGAGAAGAGGAGTTTTCTGCTGGGCCACAGGCGATAGACGATACGATCAGAAATACGAAAGGAATGATTTTTTTCATACGGAGAAGGACTATAATTTCCCAGCAAGATAGGTTTTCAGACTAAACGAAGCAAAACCTCTCCGATATTCTGTTTCCTGTAATAATCGCTATAGGATTGTTGACATAAAATGAACGTTAGTGGTTATTCCAAAATCAATTATTGATGCGTTATAAAGAGTAACTTGTAGCTTTTTCACTTGATGTAGAGGTACCGCTTACAGCTTTCGATGATATAACTTTCGACACCTTGAATGTCTCCAAGGATATCCTACTCAAATTCCAAAATGGTAAACTTAGTGATTGCTGGTCCTGGGAGATAAGTAATGCTTTCATTCGGGGTCTTTAGCCGAATCATTTGATCTTTTTCAGCTTTGTGGCAGCCTTTGATTTCATTGGAAAAGTCCTGAGTTCGAAATGTGTCAAATCCTCGCAATAATTTAGGTTGGAAGGTGATTTTTCAAACTTCAACATCACCTTAAAAACAGTATCATAATTCTCGCCACCTGGTACAAATACAGCAATTCTGGTATTGTATATAAGATTATCAAAGGAGGACTTCGCAGAGGATCTATTATCTCAGGTTCAGTGATTTCTGCTACCCAGCTAAACCCTAAAAGAAGTGATAATCCACAGAGTAATTTTCTCATACAATTCAATGTTTGATTAAATCCATTCACTCATGTTATACAAGTTGAGTCTTCTTCTAAAACAACACTTCAATTTCCGGAGTAAATCTTAGTGTTAGGCATTAAGTTTTTTATTCCCCCCAGTTCCCGTATTTTTGAACTTTCCTAAAAACAGCATTTATAACTCCAGTTTATGGCATATTTATTTACTTCAGAGTCCGTTTCTGAAGGGCATCCGGATAAAATCGCAGATCAAATTTCTGACGCACTGATTGATAATTTTTTAGCTTTTGATCCTAACTCCAAAGTAGCTTGCGAAACGTTGGTCACCACAGGTCAGGTATTCTTAGCTGGTGAGGTAAAGTCAGATATTTATCTTGACGTTCAGAAAATTGCCCGTGACGTGATTAATCGTATTGGATACACCAAAAGCGAATACATGTTTGAGGGCAATTCCTGTGGCGTGCTGTCTGCCATTCATGAGCAATCTTCTGATATCAATCAGGGTGTGGATCGTGCAAATCCAGAAGAGCAGGGAGCCGGAGATCAGGGGATGATGTTTGGCTATGCTACAAACGAAACAGAAAATTTTATGCCGCTTGCCCTGGATCTTTCACATATGATCCTTAAGGAACTGGCAGCAATGCGTAGAGAAAATAAAGAAATTGCTTACCTCAGACCAGATTCCAAAGCACAAGTAACCATTGAATATAGTGATGACAATGTGCCGCAGCGAATCGAAGCCATTGTGGTTTCTACACAGCATGATGATTTTGACCAGGAAGCGATCATGCTTGCTAAGATCAAGTCGGATATTATTTCAATCCTGATTCCAAGAGTAAAAGCTCAACTTAAGCCCGAGCTTCAGAAGCTTTTCACAGATGATATCAATTACCACATCAACCCCACCGGGAAGTTCGTCATAGGTGGACCTCATGGAGATACCGGTTTGACTGGGAGAAAAATCATCGTCGATACCTATGGTGGAAAAGGGGCACATGGCGGAGGAGCTTTCTCAGGAAAAGATCCATCTAAGGTGGACCGATCAGGAGCTTATGCTACGCGTCATAT
>JBDNIP010000534.1:0-4055 GCA_041688245.1 Algoriphagus sp. | reverse complement strand
TGGAGCGAGATTGGGCTACTTTGGGACCAAAGTTGGAGGGAAAAGTCAATATCTATTGCGGAGATATGGACAATTACTATTTGAACAATGCAGTATATCTGACCGAGGAATTCTTAGAACAAACTCAAAACCCTAATTACAAGGGAGAGATTGCCTACGGGGATCGAGCCGAGCATTGCTGGAATGGAGATCCTACGCTACCCAACTACATCACTAGACTTCGATACAATACGATGTATCTGGATAAAATCGAAGATCGATTGAAAGAATCCGCGCCAAGTGATTTTAACCAACAGAGTTGGACTTTAACAAAAAACTAGAATGATGAAAGCCACCTAAAAATTAGCCTTTTAGCATTGTCAGCTGAAATCACCGCTACTCGTAGCCCTCAGAAGACTGAAGAAGCTACCGAAGACTTGGACTTCGTGAAAGACGTGAAGACTCCAATATTGATCTTGCTTTAGGATACACCGGAGATCTTGACTACTGGTGAATCAGTCTTATTTGGTGCCTCAAGCGGTACAATTTGTGTTTCCAATATTGAGTGATATCCTGCCGGAAAAAAGGTAATGGCTCTGTTTCTAGTATAGAAAAAATAGAAGTATTGTAAATGCAAACTGAGTCACAAACCTTAATGCGCTAAAGGGAGTAGGCATAGCAAATGGAATGCAATCCCAATCCCTACTGGAAAAGCAACTGCCATTCCAGCAATATCAATAGCCGCAACAATGAGAAGATTAGCTAAGTTAAAAACGATCCCTCTCAAGAAAGCTGATCCTATAGAACCAGAATCAGCTTGCACTAAATCGTCAGGAAATACGCTTCCTTCGTCTCCGTTGCTCCTAAGCGTCAATCCAAAAATGACTGATAAAAAAATTATTCCATGGGAGTAATCTCAATAAAAGAGTGGAATTGGCCAGAATGTAGAAGCTAACTTCTGTGTATTTGCCCATGAACCTCAGCAGATCATAGTGATCAAACAGAGTACGACTGCAAATGAATAAGTAGTTGGAATAAGCATAGATTGATTTTAATAGGTTTCTTCTAATTGATTTCGAAATGGTTGCGAATCTTGCGCACCCATAATTGTCACAGCGATCGCGGCTGCACGATTAGCAAATTTGATGGCATTTCGCATGTCTTTTCCTTCGGAAAGCGCAACGACTAACGCTCCATTAAAAGTATCACCGGCAGCAGTAGTGTCTACTGCCTTTACTTTCTCAGCTGGAATAAAACCAGTCTCATGAGCGGTAAGAAAAAAAGCCCCTTTTGATCCCATCGTGATAATTACATTTTTAACCCCTTTCTCTTTCAGAAATTTGGCTGCTGAAAAAGCTGAAGTCTCATCTTCAACTTTAATTCCTGTCAGTATTTCCGCCTCCGTTTCATTTGGGGTAATTAAGTATAGTCGCTTAAGGAGTAGATCTGAAAGTTCTTGGGCAGGGGCTGGATTTAGGATCAGGAGTACTTCCAACTGTTCCGCCATTTCCCCTAGTTTTTCTACCGCTTCCATAGGGATTTCCAATTGAGTGAGGACAAATTTCGACTCTTGAAGAATATTTTTTGCGTTAACTATATCATTTGAAGAAAGGAGATTATTAGCACCAGAGGCAACAGAAATACAGTTTTCACCAAATGAATCGACTAATATTAAAGCCACCCCAGAATGTGAATTGGGTTCGATTAAAATTGAATTGGTATTAATCCCGACCTTCTCAAATCCTTTGACAGCATTATTTCCAAATTCATCTGCACCAAGTTTTGCCAGAAAAGTCACTACTCCTCCAAGTTTGGCGGCAGCTACCGCTTGATTTACACCCTTGCCTCCGGCAAATAAAAAAAACTCTCCTCCCAAAACAGTCTCTCCCGGCCTTGGGATTCTTGGAGATTTCACGACCATATCGGTATTACTACTTCCAACAACTAGAATTTTACCCATATTTAATTTTATATTTTGTTGAGTATAAAAAACTTCAAAATTTATAAATGGCTAACATAAGAGATTATTTTTTTGTAGCTTATAACAGATTTAGTGTCAAGAGTATGTTTTTAACTAAAGAGAATTTGACCACAATTGCTTTTTATTATTTTTCTAAAGTGCGATACAGTAATTTAAACAAGAATGAATTTATATGGTTATTCAACCGTTCAAAGAACCAAAATATTGAATCGAATTTATTGAAAATTAGTAACAGATAATTGTGACTACATTTATTTCCAGATATGCAAAATTGGTATTAATCGAAATTGGCTAAGAAGACTTTAAAAATTATTTATTATGGCAAAGCCTATAAATTACGAATTAGAAAAAAATATTGAAGTAATCTCTCAGCTTGATGGATTGGTTGGTGAGGCAGTTGATACGCTTATGCTAGACCCGGATAAGTGCTGGCAGCCATCTGACTTTCTTCCAAACTTCAATGATCCAGAAGTATTTGAGGAAATCAAATTACTCCAGAAACGTGCAGAGGGTATTCCTGATACTGTGTTGACATCACTTGTTGGAAATATGATAACAGAAGAGGCGCTGCCGTCCTATCAGACCTATTTCAATATGCTGGAAGGTATCAATGAAGAAAAAAACCTCCTATCTAATTCGGGATGGGTGAGATGGTCGAAGGCATGGACAGCGGAGGAAAACCGTCATGGTGACCTACTAAACAAATACCTTTACATGACCGGTAGAGTAGACATGAAGCAAGTAGAGCGGACTATTCATCGATTACTTTACAACGGATTTGATCCCAATACTGATGGAGATCCATATCAAGCGATGATTTATACGTCATTTCAAGAACGGGCTACAAAAATCTCACACGTCAATACCGGGAAATTGGCTGATAAAGCTGGAGATCCGATTCTTTCTAAAATCTGTAAGACAATTGCCGGAGATGAGGCACGACATGAGAAGGCTTACAAGTCTTTTATGTCAAAAATATTTGAAATTGATCCTAACGGAGCGATTAATGCTTTTGAACAGATGATGCGAAAGCAAATAGCAATGCCAGCAATGATGATGGGAACTGGTGGAAATAATCCTTCTTTATTTTCACAATTCTCTACAATCACTCAAAAGGTTGGGATATATACTGGTTGGGATTATGCTAGAATCATTGAACACTTAGTTGATGTTTGGAAAATTGAAGCTGTCACTGGATTGAATGATGTAGCAGCGAAAGCACAAGATTATCTTGCTACCCTTCCTGATCGATACATGAGGTTGGCAGATCGTATGAAAGCTCCAGATGAGATCAAACTTGCTTGGTTGAAATAACTTTACTCCATGATACTAAAGTCCTTTCCCTATTCGGAAGGGACTTTTTGTTTAAAACTGTTTTGGAGGTAATTTCGAGCTACACATGAAATAACCTGGTTGGCTGCAATTATATTGATGAACTAATTCTATTTGCTTAGCCGATATGAAGACCTACCAAATAGCGATGAATAGCCCGACGAAAGTGCACCCAAGTGCCAGCAATGCTATTGTTCATCATATAACAAGTTGCTTTCTGTCTTTTACTGGTTTAATTGCCTACTCACTTATTAAATAAAAAATGAAAACAAGACTACAATTACTTATTACCTTACTTTTTTTCACTACCAGCATTGTAAGCGCACAATCAGAATTAAGAGTGAATCCGGAGCGATTAAATGGCTCAATTAAAAAGCTTTCCACTTATGGAAAAAATGCGGCTGGAGGAAGTGACAGAGTTGCCTTCTCATCTCATGAGTTAGCAGCAAGAGAATATGTGATGGATTTGATGAACAAAGCAGGTCTAGAAGTTTCCATAGATTTTGCGGGAAATATCATTGGTAAAAAAGTCGGCACCGATGCATCTTTAAAGCCGATTGCTTTTGGATCACATATCGACGAGGTGCCAAATGGCGGAGATTATGATGGTCCCGTAGGATCGATGAGTGCCATTGAAGTGATGCAGACCCTTTCAGAAAATAATATTTCAACAGCTCATCCACTTGAAGCCATCATCTTCACCAATGAAGAAGGGGGAGTTATAGGAAGTAGAGCTATTGTGGGGGAGTTAAATGAAAAAGCG
>JBDNIP010000533.1:0-3088 GCA_041688245.1 Algoriphagus sp. | reverse complement strand
TTTGCTCAAAAATAGGTTTTTCGGTGAAATTTCAGAGTACTACGGGAAGAAAAAAGCCCACTTGGTAGTAGGGCTGTGAAATATTTCTTCTAGTTTTATTTCATCTTATTCCCGGTCGTCCCTGAAGCAATTCAAATTACCGGGTTTCGTTTTTTTAGGCAATGATGTTCATTCTGGTTTTTGTTTTCTATTTTTAAGCGATCAAGTGTATTCAATGAAAAAACCAATTCGGCTTTCCATTTTTATTTTAGTGCTATCGGTTTTGATAGCAGCTCCAATCACTTCTTGTGACACACTTCGCGATATCGAAGAGCTGGATGGCCCTTGTACGATCCTATTGACAAGTGGAACTACTGTAGTGAGTAATGGTAATATCGAGATCAGCGACCGTACCCAAGCAATTACCTATCGGGATGACAACGGGAAAATCTGGTCCTTATTTAAGGAAGATTACATAAGCTATACCTGTAATTAATCCACTGATTCCAGTATCAGAATCCAGTCATCTCCTCTTCCTTGACTTGAAGGGATTACCGTTGATTTCCTGATTTTTGACATCTTCCCAACCGGAAATTTTACTCCAATCCGGGGATCATACCAAGTCCCTAAAAGTGAGTTTCCAGCCAAACTACCAAGATTAAGGTCGAGTACCAAATCCATATTTTTCCAACAGACTTCGTTTGGTTTGTAATATTGATCATCTAAAAAAGGTTTATCTCCATTCACATTGGGGTCGTTGAGACCATCTGGCTCTGTTAAGGCAACTGCTCGGACCACATTGAATCCTTGGCTCGCGCGTTTATCGAGACATATTTTGCTTTCCTCCAGATCCAAGCGATGGAATAATTCCCACGAGGTATCTGCCAGCCAAAAGAATGGCTGACCTTCAGTAGTGGTGAAATACCGCTGGGTTGCATGAATCTGAATTGGTCCAGAGATTTGCTGTGCAAGGAGAGTATGAATAAACAGAAAGAGCAATACTCAAGTACTGAGTGTCCTTTTCATCTTAAACAGGTTTGATTGAGAGCTAATGAAATCAAATTTTATTTGATGAATCAAAAAAGTAGAAGAAAAAACAGCCCGAAGGCTGCTTTTACGTCTTAGCTAAGTATGTTGTTGGAACGGACTTCACTGATTTGGTATTCTTTTGCCAGAAGAAGAAAATCGTAAAGAGGGCAATTAATAGTATTGGGAAAATCATCATTTTCTCCAGGGTTTCCTGGCCTGTTGACAACTTGAGCATTTCTTCAGAAAATCCTGCAGCTGCATTTTTTGTATTCGCCTCATCTATCCAGTTACCTATAATTGGCTGAAATATTCCTGATGAAAACATTCCTATTGCTCCGATAACTGACATTCCTAACGCACTGCTCAGCGGTGCTCTTTGTGCTACTGCACCAACCATTACCGGCCAGAAATAACAATATCCCAATGCATAGAATACTGCTGCAAGATATGCAAGTGGCCCTGTCACAATACTAAATAGATAAATACCGATCGTTGCAAAGACTGCTCCCGATAGTAGCACACCTGTTTGTCCAAGTTTTGCAACAACTGGTCCAGCAAAAAATCTTAAAATAGTCACTAATCCAGCTGTAAGTGCCAAAATTATCATTGGGTCTGCACCACTGCTTCCTAGAATCACTTCAACCCATTGTCCTGGTCCAAATTCTGTGATCGCTGTTAAAGCCATACAAAGGATTAAAAATAGGTAAACAGGCTTAACCATAGCTTTAAAATTTCCTTTCAATGAGGAGGCACCTTCTACAGTAGATTCTGGAAACTTTTTTCCAAAAAATAAAACTGCATACGTAATCGCTGGAATCATTACAGTCCACATTTGTGCTTGCCATCCCAATTCAAACATAGTCATAACCTTGGATACGAGAGCTCCTATCACAATTCCTCCTGGAAACCACATGTGAAAACGATTAAGCATTTTATTCATCGTATTTCCAGAATACATATCTGCAATCATTGGATTACATGCAGCTTCGGTACAGCCTGTGCCTAGTCCAATGCAAAGCATTGAAATCAATAACCCCACATATCCGCCTGCAAATACTGTAAGCACCACACCTAATGTATGTGCAATGAATGCAATTTTCATTATATTTTTCGGACCTAGCGTATGATAAAACAGTCCTCCCAGTACCATTGATATTGGAAATCCAAAAAACCACATGGAATTAATGTAGCCTAATTGTTCGCCGTTGAGGTCAAATTCTGATCCGAGCTGGGTAAGTATACCGGCTCTTATGGAAAAAGATAAACCTGTTGTGATCAAGGCGAAACAACTTCCGTTGAAAAGCGCTGAATTATTGATTGATTCTTTCATGGGTAGGGTCAGGGTTTTGGGTTAACAAAATATAAATCACGGACATTAAAGTAGGGAAAAAAAATCACTGAACTTTCCCGTAAGTGAAAATTTATGAAAAAATAGCGTCTCACTGCATAGCTAAAGGAAGAGGTAAGCTTTTTTTCAAACATGATATTCTAATTTTTCAAGATTAGGATTTATGCATATCATTTTTTATCAGTAAAAGGTAAAGGCAATGTAGAAGTGGCTATTTCATTAGCCATAGCGGACCAGCGAAAATCCCTATTTCAGTCTATCCAGATCGGTCAGTCCGATCTGCATGGGTCTTTCAACCAGCAAACCAAAGAAAATAAAGTTACTGTTATCATTACATACACTCATATTCCTATCGCCGCATAAGTATCATTTGGGATATATTGGGAGGGGATTTTTCCATTTTAGAAAAGGGATTTTTAGTTATTTATATCTTTACCACTAGTTCGGACTTTATTTGATCACTACATTTGAGGTATCCATTTAGGCTGACAAGATCATTATTTAAAAATCCAGGGTTCATTCTGGATGGAAGTAAATTAGCTATTCAATCACTACGATAAATCCACTTTGGGCTTTAGTGATTTTTTTTTCAACGTTTTCAACGTCAATCCTTATGGCATATGAGCCGTTTGGAATTGATTTATCCAAATACCTTCCATCCCAAGTACAGGCTGATTCAGACGAGATCAAATCTGTCTTTTCACAGAAAAAAATCAGCTGCCCCCACTTGTT
>JBDNIP010000066.1:0-3629 GCA_041688245.1 Algoriphagus sp. | reverse complement strand
TCACTTATTCTCAAATCCAGGATAAAAGAACCACACCAAGCGAGCAGCTTTTCCCCTTTGTAGATATTTGGGATAAAGGTAGAGGTGATGGAGGGCGAAACTACATTTCATTCGGAACAGAATTGTTCTCTTTCAACAATGATGTGATCAATGATAATTTTTCATTTATCAATAACCTTACGTATGTAGAAGGAAAGCACACCATCACAGCTGGCGCGGCATTTGAAATTCAGAAATTTGGAAATAGCTTCACGAGAAGCGGTACCTCTTACTATAGATATGCTTCTGTAGAAGATTTCCTGACCACTGGAACTCCTAATGAAGTTGCTCCTATCATGTTTGGATTGACTTATCCTTACGAAGGCCAAGAAACCTATTCTCGAGTAAGTTTTGGGATTGCATCACTCTATGCTCAGGATAAGTTCAGTGTAAACAATCGTCTTTCGTTGACTTTCGGTGTGAGATTTGAGTTACCGGTTTACTTGAATGAGCTTACTGAAAATCCTTCAATTAACAACTTAGATCTATTAAATCCTGAAGGAGACGTAGTAAATTATGATTCAGGAAACTGGCCTAAATCAAGATTGATGGTGTCTCCCAGACTTGGTTTCAATTATGATGTCAAAGGGGATAGAAGCTTAATACTTAGAGGTGGTACAGGTATATTCACCGGTCGAGTACCTTTTGTATGGTTGACAAATATGCCAACTGGTGCTGGCGTTCTTCAGAATACTGTTGAGCCAGGAAGTTACACTGAAGTAGCACCTTGGATTGGTAATGTAACCTTCCAACCTGAGCGTTATTATTATGTAGAGAATCCTCCTGCAGGTGCTGAGAATGTTTTCATCTCAAATCCAAAAGCTGGCGCGCCAAACTCATTTGCTTTGGTAGATAGAGACTTCAGAATGCCTTCGGTTTGGAGAACAACCTTGGGAGCTGATTACCAATTAGGAAACTCTCCTTTCGTTCTTACTTCAGACCTTATTTATACCAGAAATATCAATGCGGTTTACCAGTTTGGCGCAAACAGAGCAGTGTCTCCTAACAAGATGAATTATGCAGGTGATACGAGAGAAGTGGTACTTCCAGGCACTTCAGTTGCAGCAAATCCAGCTTTGGGTGCAAATAATGCAACTATCTTGACTAATACAAACTTGAAGGGTTATGCCTTAAGTGCTACAGTTGGTCTATCGGTACCAAATTATGAAGGTTTTTCAGGAAGTATCTATTATACTTATTCTGAAGCAAAAGAAATCAGTGCAAACGCTGGATCTTCTGCTAATTCAGCTTGGGGAGCTAGCCCAAATATCAATAGCCCTAATGACGAAGTGTTAAATATTTCAAACTTTGCACTTCCTCATCGAGTGATTGCTAACTTATCTTACCGAATCGAATACGCCAAGAATTTCGCTACTACGATTGGTGTATTTTATAATGGGGCACATCAAGGAAGATTCTCTTATACTTATGGTAATGATTTCAATGGTGATGGTATTGCTGCTGACTTACTTTACCTACCGGAAAGTTCTGCCGAATTGAAGTTCGTCAATATCGTACAGAGCGGAAACGTTGTTTTCACTGCTGATCAGCAGCGTGCTGCGTTTGATAAATATGTAGCCGATAATGACCTTGAAGAATTCCGCGGTGGATACGTTCCAAGAAATGAGTTCTTGAGTCCTTGGTTGAATAGATTCGATATTCGTATCCTACAGGATATATTCACCAATATTGGTACTAGAAGAAGCACCTTACAGGCTAGTTTAGACATCGCTAATTTTGGGAATCTGTTGAATAAAGACTGGGGAATCCGAGATAACTTGAATGGAGCTCAGAATATCCTTTCACAATCAGGTGAATTTTCAGCTGCACCAAACGTGTTCATGAATAGAGTCTCAGGCGAGCTTCCAACTACTCCATTCCAAAATGCGAGTAATGTCGGAACAACTTGGAGCATGCAATTTGGTGTTAGATATATTTTCTAACTCATAAAGAGTACGATCTAATCAAATTATTAAAAAAAGCACCCCTCGACTGGGGTGCTTTTTTTGTTTTTTTGCCTCATATTCAACTAGTTCAAAAGCTAGAATCTGAAAGTATGAAAAAAACTTCCACTCTTACTTTTTTTTGCAAGCTCAATATTTGCTTATGGCCAGGCTGATTCTTTAATCATGAACAACAATGACGTGATCGTAGGCGAAATCAAAAGTATGGATAAAGGCGTTCTGGTTATCGAGACCGATTATTCAGATTCAGATTTTTAAAGTTTCCTGGTCAGAAGTAAGGCGCATTGCCTCGAAAACAAAATTCTTGATTACTCTCTCCACAGGAAAGCGATACAATGGCAGTGTCAATAGCGTGGATTCCCTCCACGCTACGACTGGTACCTATGATCCTGAGGAGTTAATCACTAGTTCACTTAGAAAGAATAAAGAAAATCTTGAAAAGCCTCTTGGAGGTAAAGTGCAAGTGGATCTTCAGCAAGTAGTCTATTTGAATGCATTGGATGAAGGTTTTTGGAGCCGTTTATCTGCGAATAGCAATTTCGGTTGGAGCCTGACCAAGGCAAATAATCTCAAGCAACTTAATTTGCTAAGTGGCGTTAGTTATTTCGCAAAGCCCTTGAAGCTTGGATCATCTTTCCATTTCCTTCTCTCCAATCAAGATGAGATCTAACACGTCAAAAAAACTGCTGCGGACATGATATTCAATTCTTTCTTACCTGAAGATTATTCCCTTCCCTATGGTATCACATTTCTATCAAATACGGAGTAGTTGATTTGATTGTGAATAGGAAATAAAGTCGGTATTGGTAAGATGTACTACATGCCAATAAAACCTACATTTGATTTCAAATAGGCTTCAACTTTAACCACGAAATTTATTTTAATGCTTTTCCTAATCGTAGATCAGGAGAAGCATTCATCGGATCAAAGTTAAACTTGTACGGTATAGAGGATTTAGATCTGCTCAATCAAGTATTCGCCTCCCTTAGTATTTTAGAAAAAGGTGGTTTTACGATAGATTTCAAGGTTGATTCGAAATATGATTTTCTAAAGATGTATACATTAATATTATAACTGCCATAAATTTTGACAGTAAACCAGCCGAAGTAGCTACCAAGCTGGACTATATTATCCAGACAATTAGTGGGCAAAGTCTTTAAACCGAAGGGAATTTATTGAGCTCAGATGGAAATGGAAAGCAGCTGATTGATTTTTGGGAAATAGCTTTTTAGTATCCCATTATTTTCCCTTTAATGTTTGCGATTTGCCTCTAGTACATTTTATGTGAAAATATGCTGGAAATCCATGTAATTTTGCACCAAATAACCATTTCTAAACCCTTTGAGTTTAGCTTCTATGTTGTATTACAAGAAATTTGATCATCCGACGAGTAAAGAATGGGTAGTTTTTATCCATGGTGCCGGAGGTTCATCTGCTGTTTGGTACAAGCAACTGAAGGATTTTCAAAAGCAGTTCAACTTGCTATTGATTGACCTAAGAGGTCATGGCAAATCCATTGATCTGCCCGAGGCTATTTACAAGCAAGAGTATACGTTTGCAGCAGTGACCAACGATATAATAGAAGTGCTCGATGAGCTCAAAATCCCACCTGCTCATTTCATGGGT
>JBDNIP010000532.1:0-1166 GCA_041688245.1 Algoriphagus sp. | reverse complement strand
TTTCTGCCCATGCAGATCAAGATGAACTTATGGAATGGGCTGAAGGATTTACTGAGAAACCGAAACTTGCATTTGTGATTCACGGAGAAGAGAGGGCCTCTGCTATATTGGCCAAAAAGCTCCATGAAGAATTAGGATGGAACACAATAATTCCAAATCAGCTAGAATCAGTGATACTTTTCGACAACATATGAAAATCAATCTATCTTCCACCTATACCCTACTCTCGACCTTTTCGGTTCTATTATTATTACTCACTCAATGCAAAGCAATGAAAACTGAAGATCAAGGTATAAGTGGAAAAGTAACTTGGTTGGAAGGAAATCAAATGCCTACCATTAGAGCTGACGATCAAAAATCGAATCCTACTGAGCGGACCAAAGGCAAGCCAGTAGTGCGAGTGATTAAAGTTTACTCACTTGTAAATATGGCAGACGCTAGGCTAGAGGATGGACTATTCCAAGCTATAGCTGGCGATCCCATCGCTGAAGTGACCAGTGATGAAAACGGAGACTATTCACTGTTCCTTCCTCCTGGGAAATATTCCCTATTTACCGTAGAAGAGGAAGGCTTATTTGCCAATAGCTTTGATGGAAATGGAAACATTGAACCCCTTGTTATCAAAAAAGGAGAATGGGTAAAGCGGAATCTGGTGATCAATTACAAAGCTTATTTTTAAAAGGAAATCATTTTTTTTCAGCACATATCCATTGATTTTTAACTGATTACACTCCAATTAGATAAATACTCCCAAAATATTTTAACTTTTTTTCACTTCCCGTGCAACCATTTTTTCAAGCCTTGCATCTACTTAATTGAAAACAACAACTAATGTTCAGCAGAACTAATTTTTCAACAGAGTCAGGTTTAATACAGGGTTGCCTTCGAGGCGAACGGGCTGCACAGCGGCACCTGTATGATACTTACTCGGGGAAATTTCTAGCGATCTGCATCCGATATTTAAAAGATCGGGAACACGCAGAAGATGTGATGATCGAGGCTTTCATGAAGATTTTTGACAAGCTCTCACAGTATCAAGCTACAGGCAGTTTCGAAGGTTGGATGAAGCGAATCATTGTCACACAGGCACTGATGACGCTGAGAAGTCACCGTCATCTGATGATGGAGATTAATGTGGAAAATGAAACTCACTTTAAAGATCATTC
>JBDNIP010000531.1:0-2345 GCA_041688245.1 Algoriphagus sp. | reverse complement strand
TGCATTTTGATGAATTTACACCTGCAAGATGTTGGATAGCGCCTGATATTCCCACCGCAATATACAAAGTTGGCGCCACTTTAATGCCAGTTTGTCCCACATGTTCGTGATGAGGTCTCCATCCGATGTCAGATACCGGTTTGGAGCAGCCAGTCGCCGCACCAAGAATTTTTGCCATATCTTCAAGCATTGCCCAGTTTTCAGGACCTTTCAAACCCCTTCCACCCGATATCACAATATCAGCTTCAGGAAGCAATACTTCCCCTGTAGCGCGTTCGGTAGCGATTATTTTCGAGGCAAAATCTGATTCAGAAAGGGTCACTTCAAACTCCTCAACGGTGGCTTTGGAATCATCAAGTTTTAAATCAATTGCATTCTTTTTGATTGCAAGAATTTTATTTTCAGTAGTTACTTGAGTTTCAGCAAATGCTTTTCCGGTGTAGATACTTCGCTTTACACTATATCCTGCATCTGTCTTTGGCAATTCTACTACATTGGATACCAGACCAGCTTGAAGCTTGATCGAAAGACGTGCTGCCACAGCATCTCCTAAAGAAGACTTTGCAAGCACCAGAGTTTTAGCCGATACAGATCTAAATGCCTGAGCAACAGCTGTCGCATGCGCCTGAATCACTCCATCATTCAATTTGGGATCAGATGCATGAAGCACTTTAGCTGCTCCAGCTCCACCTACTGAAGCTAATTCATCGGATGAAATAGTTCCTAGTGCCAACGCAATTACTTCCCCTTCCCCTGTTTGGTCTGCCAACGCTTTTGCAAAAGCAACTGCCTCTAGACTTGTCTTTTTTACCTTCCCTTTAGAATGTTCTACATATACTACTATTGACATAATCTCTTTATTTATAATGGGTTAAAATTGTTGGTTAGAGTACTTTTGCTTCATTTTTCAATAGTTTGACCAGCTCGGCCACATTATCTTTGTCAATAAGTTTTACTGATCCTTTGGCAGGAGGCAATTCATAGCGACTCACTTCTGCCTGGGTCTCATTAGACACTGGCTCTACCACATTCAAAGGCTTGGTACGTGCTGACATGATTCCTCTCATATTGGGGATTTTCCATTCTGCGATTGGCTCTTGACATCCAGCGATTAATGGCAAAGTTGCTTCCAATATTTCCTTTCCTCCTTCAATTTCTCGGGCCATTTTCACATTCGTTCCTTCGAGTTCAAGTTTCATCACGGGGGAGAAAGATGGCATATTCAATAGCTCGCCTACCATTCCATGAACCATTCCACCATTAAAATCGATGGATTCACGACCCATTAAGATCAAATCATATCCACCTTCTCGGGCATAATGAGCAATCTGGCTCGCTACAAAAAACGAATCCTTCGGATTGGCATTCACACGGATAGCTTCATCTGCACCGATAGCAAGCGCTTTTCTAAGAGTTGGCTCAGTTTCAACTTCTCCGACAATAAGAGCAGTGAGTTTTCCTCCGGTTTGATCTCTCAATTCAACTGCTCTGGCTAAGGCATAGTCATCATAAGGTCCGATGATAAATTGAACACCTGTGGCATCAAATTTGGTATTGTCAGCAGTAAACTGAATCTTGGAGGTCGTATCTGGTACGTGGGTGATACAAACAAGAATCTTCATTCGTTTATAGTTAGATTATTTTAGATTTATTTCGCGTAAAAACAACTGTAATCACTTTAAGAAAAAAACTATTCATGGGCAATTTGGACCGAATCAAACTTATCAGACAATTTACGGAAGAAGAACCTGAAAATCCTTTTAATTGGTATGCATTAGCATTGGAATACAGAGAAATTGATCCAAATCAAACCGAAGAATTGTTTTTTAAACTCCTTCAATCCTATAAAGGTTATCTGCCAACCTACTTTCCGGCAGCTCATTTTTTTGCAGAAAATGGACAAATCATGAGAGCACAAGAGATTTTCTTAGCTGGAATAAAAGTAGCAAAGACTGATGACAATCAAAAAACGCTCAAAGAATTAAAGAACGCCTATTTAAATTTTTGCTTTGAAAATGATTTGGATGATTAAAACGAATTTCAAGAGAACTCAATCTCTGTCTCAAGTGACCTTTTTTAACTTTATAGTTAGCAGTTATTTAGATTCAAACCTACGATTTCATAACAAAAGAGGTAGGAGAAGATTTTTTCCATTTTTGAAAAAAATGGGATGAGATCTCTTAATTAAAGCTAGAAAAGTAACATTCGGAACGCTTGTTTCTGTTGAAATTTTCGAAGAAGTCGCTATCAAAAATATCACCCTCGTGGAGAAAATGCTTATTAAAGATCAAACAAGCTCAAAAGAGCAATAGCTAATTAGATCAGAGTCCTCTTAATCCAAGTAT
>JBDNIP010000530.1:0-4777 GCA_041688245.1 Algoriphagus sp. | reverse complement strand
GATATTCGGGTCAAAGATGTGAACAGCCCTTTGAGCATTAATTACAAGGCTGAAGTCAATCAAAATACCGGTGTGGATTGGAAAAATGTGAAGTTGCGCTTCTCCAACGGAACCCCAAATCAAGGAGGTCAAGCGCCAGACTTGGATAAGTGGGAATTAAATTATGCGAGATTGACAGTGATACAACCGAGAAGCGCTGTTCCAATTTCTGGAAATGTCAGTGGAAGAGTAATCGATACACAAGGCGAAGGGATTCCGGGAGTCACCGTACTAGTAAAGGGAACTACCATTGGTACAAATACAGATTCAAATGGAAGATATTCAATCACGGTGCCTGCACGAGGCAATCGACTAGTCTTTTCATTTATAGGAATGAACACAGAGGAGCGAACTATAAACTCTTCTTCTATCAATGTGCAGCTTTTGGAAAATGGTGATATACTTTCTGAGGTCGTAGTGCAGAGCTTTGGAGATTCCCAAAAGAGATCCTTAGAGGGAAGGGTTGCAGGAGTACAAATAAGAGGGGATAATTCCGCACGAGCTCCAGAAGCCCAAATCATCCAAACCACTTTCCAAGAAAATCAAACTACAGTAGAGATCGAAGTAGACGAGCCTTATACCATCAAGACCAATGGGGAACGAATGCTGATTGATCTGAAAGTCTATGAAATTCCTGCGGTGTATCAGTATTCGGCTATTCCCAAGCTAGAAAAAGACGCCTTCCTGCTTGCTCAAATCAGCGACTGGAGCAAATACAGTTTATTGGAAGGCGAAAGTAATCTATATTTCGAAGATGGGTTTGTGGGTAAATCCATCTTGGACGCTACTTCGCTTCAGGATACTTTGGCGATCTCCATGGGAAGAGATCGAAGCATTGTAATCGAGCGAAAGAAAAATGAGGAATTTTCTCAAAAGCGATTCATCGGCTCCAATATCACCGAAAGCCGCCAATATGAAATCCTGATCCGGAACAATAAATCACAGCCTGTCAGCATAAAAGTAACAGACCAAATCCCGATCTCGGTCAACTCAGACATTCAAGTGGAGGCTAAAGAACTTTCTGGAGGAACGCTCAATCCTCAAACCGGCCTAATCGAGTGGGAAGTGAAACTGCAACCTGGAGAGCAAAAAGCACTGAAGTTTGGCTATGAGGTCAAATATCCGAAGCGGGAAAAAGTGATCTTGGATTAAGCCAAAATGGGGCTGGCAAATTAGCTAGCCCCATTTTTTTCAGTTTTTAGATAATCCCAGTCTCCAGATTTTCACATTGATATTAGCGGAATGGTAGAAATCTAGGCTTAGCACTTAAACATCTTTTCCCATTTCCTTTTCAATAGAAAGCAAAAAAAGCAAGAATACGCATTCTTGCCCTTTCTGCTAAACAACCTTTTTTGTCAATTCAAACTTGGGAGCAGGCTTTTGCTTACCCAATAAAATTCCGTTTCGATCTCCAAAGCTTTTTTCCAAGCGGCTTTGGCCTTTACCTGATCGCCCATTTCTCGCTGAAGGATCCCCGTCCAGGCTAGATTATCGAGATGAATCCAACTTTTTTCCAGCTCAGTTCCCAAAAGTTTTTGAGTAGATTTTTCAAAGGCTTTTAAAGCAAGTTCTTTATTCCCACCCCACATTGCAGGAGTGAAATATTGATTAGACGCATACATTTTTAAGACAATGGGAGATTCTGGCTTTTGCTTCATGGCTTGTTCTAGAAGACCAGAACTTTTACTGCCAAGCAACATCGCTTTTAATGGAGAATGCGCAATCTTATAGCCATACAAACCCGATAATAGGGCCTTGGCATCAGCTCCATACTTTTTGCCGGCGGCGAGTTTTTCCAGTCGACTTTCACATTCATCGACATAGCTATCAAAAAGCTTTTTATCCATATCTACCATGGATACATTGAGCAGGCCATATTCGGTAAATGCAAGTTGGAATTCGGTGTCAGCCGATGGTTGATCTTGGTACAGTTTCATGGCGAATGCGACATTTTTCTTCCAAGCAGATTTGTCAGATTTCAAATAGGCTAAGTAATTCATTTGCTTTAATTCCTGAGGAATTCCCATAGCAAGCAAAACAAACATTAAGGGTAGGATTAGAGATTTAGAGTAAGTTTTCATAATTGTAAACTGGTTTATTTTATAAACTATAAAAAGAAATTTTTTTTACTTATTCGATGTACTTCTTAAGTGTTTCTACATAATCCTCGAATGCTTTTAAGCCTTCAGGTAAGATTCTGCAGGTGGTAAGCGGTCTTTTCCCACGAAAAGATTTCTCGATACCGATATAGCCAGCCTTTTCAAGTTTATCCAATTGAACACTGAGGTTACCCGCAGTTGATTCTGTTTTTTCCTTGAGAAAAGTAAATTCGGCTTCCTCCACACTGATGAGTAATGACATCACTGCGAGGCGCAATTGGGAATGTAAAAGGGGATCTAAAGGCTTAAAGTCGCTCACGATAGGTTGTTTTCAGGTAATAACCAGGCACCAAATATCCTAAAATCGTCGCAACTCCTGCTATCAGGTATTGATCAGTGACGGGCAATAAAAAGGCAATCACAGCTCCTGCCATCAGAAGTATTCCACAGTTTCGGATCACATTTACCCGAACAAGAACCCCTGTATTAATTACCCCAATTCCTGCAAGAATCAAAATGATTGGGTTTTGCTGGTAACTAAGTGTTGGCATAAAACTTAACGTAATCAATATCCCCACAAATACTGAAATCCAAATCCCGGAGAGCATATCATCCAAATGCGTTTTTACCCGAGCTCGATTTCGTTTACGAATGCTATCCCAGATGCTGACTCCGGTCGCAGGGATGATTAGCAACCACACAATATACGGAGCCTCATATCCAATTTTTTCCAAAGTGTAATGCCCAAAGTTGCAAATCGCAACCACCCAGCCCCAAAGCAGCAATTGGAAACTTCCATCGCCTGCGGCTTCTCTTTTCGCTTTGCTGATCATCTGAGTGATGAGCGCCAAAGACTCTTTACTACTCAGTTCTTTTTCCATGATTTTATGATTTATAGCATTCTTTATGGTGCAAATATAAATAGGTTTATTATATAAACTACTT
Organism: Algoriphagus sp.; assembly: GCA_041688245.1. GTDB lineage: Bacteria > Bacteroidota > Bacteroidia > Cytophagales > Cyclobacteriaceae > Algoriphagus. The sequence goes on along the minus strand of JBDNIP010000530.1, from coordinate 1,694 downwards.
TATGTAAATTTTTTTTTCAAAATTTTCTTATCCTTATTTCGGAGCTATTTACGAAGGTGTTTTCTTATTAATTTTTTATATTCTATCCCTAAAACAAAGGAGCCTTCCCTATAAAAACATTTTTGACCCTCAAACAACAAATGAATTAATTGGAAGGATCAATGCATTAAATCCAGATACCCCGGCACATTTGGAGAAGATGACCATCGACCAGGTGCTCACACATAGTATGGTCGCATATAGCATAACCTACATGAATAAGCACCCGAAGCCAAATACCTTCCTGCATTTTATACTCATGATATGTGTGAAAGATGGAGTGGTCAACGAGACTCCTTATCCGAAAAATTCAAGGACAACAGGGGCATTTATCATTTCTGAGCATCGCAATTTTGAGAAAGAAAAAAGCATATTAATCAGTTATTTAGAGCAAAAAAGAGATTTTAGATCTCCGTATTTCGACAGAAAAGAGTCTCAGTCCTTCGAGCCAATGAGTGCCGGAGAGTGGAATAATCTTTTCTATAAACACCTTGATCATCAATAACCCCATTGGGCGTATGCACCATCCAGCAAAATCAATCCGGCCATTCATTGGCTCAAAAAATTACCAAGAAAGTATTCGATTTTATACAACTTTGGGATTTCAAGTTCATGCCCTTGGTTCGCAGATGTCTTTGGTAAGCGTAAATGAGGAACTCTCTTTTTATCTACAAAATTCCCACGTCAAAGACTGGGTGGATAATACCATGATTTTCTTAGAGGTTGAGAAGCTACAGCATTATTGGGAAGCTGTTAAGATTCTTGGCCTTCCTGACAAATTTCCGGGAGTTCGGATTTCAGAGATTCACCACAAGGACTGGGGAGATGAATTTTTTCTCCATGATCCATCTGGAATTCTTTGGCACTTTGGTGTTTTTAAATCTTAGTTTTTCCTAACTTTATAGAAATTAGTCCGTTATGGCTAACACAACTTACTCTTTCTATACTATGAAAACGCTCTTAGCTTTCTTTTTCCTCGGACTTATTTCGACCTCCACTAGTTTTGCGCAAGAAAGTGAGGATGCCACGCATGAGATGAACCAGTTTTTGTCAAAAAACTTGCGATACCCAACCGTAGCAAGATCCAATGATCTACAAGGCACTGTTATCATTCAAGCTACTTTTGACCAGCTGGGTTTTCCGCTCACTACTACTGTGATTTCCGGTGATGAGCTGCTTGCAGCCGAGGTGGTACGTACCGTTTCCGTATTGACTGAGAACTGGAATCCTAAATATCTCGGTGAGCTCGCTAAAGGGAATTCTTATTTGATGAGTTTCCAGTTTCGTATTTCGAAAGAACCAACGACTTCAGATCAGATCGATAAAATGATTCCTATAAAAGAACAGGAGATTCTTTTGACAAGTCCTGAAAAACGATTTGATAGCAGACTTGAAAGTAATCCCTACGATTCTAAATTATATGAGCAGCGCGCGGAATTATACAAATCCTTAGGTCTAGCTGTATTAGCTCAAAAAGATTTAATGCTTGCCGACTATTTCAAAAATAAGATGCTGACTCAACTAGTAATAGTAGGATATCAAGTAAAAGACAAGAGCTTATCGGCTGTGGAATAATTCTGAAAAATGTCTCCAACCTTTCTCATTTTGAGGAAGAAAATCCAAACGGTTTTCTTCCCCTTTTTTATGATCCCCAT
>JBDNIP010000529.1:0-12104 GCA_041688245.1 Algoriphagus sp. | reverse complement strand
TCATTTCTGTTGGTTTAAAGTGATACTATGCCTTCGATTTTCGAAGCCTTTTCGTAGATCTCCATGATTTGTTCAGAAGAGTCCATCATAGATTTAATTGTCGTACTCACATATTTTCCTCCAGAACTCGCTTTTAGCCCCATTTCATTTTTGGGAAAAAGAACGGCCACTTCATGCTCTTTGCCATTTGGCACTATAAATTTGAACATATAGAGCATCGGAAATTGGCCGCTAGCTTCTAATTTCTCTTTGAATGAGGCTTTGTCAAATTCTTTTTTCATCCTTGAATATTAAATTGAACTTAAATAAAGAACCCATGCTGATGGGCGTGGGTTCAATTATTTCCAGTATTATTTAGAAGAATTTATAGCGATAATCTTTCACATTTGCCAAATCTTGAAGAGCCATCATGACTTGGTAGGAAGTACGCTGTGAAGCATTTTGAGTTAACGAACCTTGGAAGCCGGAGTAATCTCCGATTTCTGCTGCTGGAGTGAGCGCATTCAGTCGACCCACTACTACTCCGATATCCTCTTGGATAGGCAAAGTCAACTGACCGCCTTTAACTCCAAAAATTGAACCAATAGCCTTTGGAGCAAATCCAACTCCAGGAATTACCGAAGTACTCAATTTTAAGTCAGGGAATTCGTTAAGTGATGCTGCTTCTGGAAAGACCGCTTTCATCTCCTCCAAAGTGACTAACCCCTTTAACTTGGACTGAATTAATGCAGCCTTCTTGTCATTTTTTACTTGAGTCTCTACTTGCTCTTTCACATCGGCAAGCATTACATCGTCACCTTCCTCATTTTTGCTAATCAATGTGGCTACCAAATACGCATTGTCTAACTCAAATACTTGTGAAACTTCATCAGTTGAAGCCTCTGAAAAAGCCCATCGGATAATTTCTCTTGCATTTGGAAGGTTGTTGATATTTCTAGCATTGGCATCCAGACTGTTTGCTTGGATGATCCTATAATTTTCAGTCTCAGCATTTTCAGTAAATTGATTCTTATTACCAGAATTAGCTGCAAAAGAATCCGCATTTCTGAATGCCTCATTTCTAGTAGCATCGCTTGCAATTAATTCTTTTTCTATAGTAGCCACTTTAGTGTAAGACGACTTCGGCATCTCAGTCACCTCAATGATATGATAACCATACTCGGTCACTACTAGATTTGGAAGGATACCTGCTGACTTTACAGCATAGGTTGCATTTGCAAAATCTTCTACGAAATCCTCTTTTGCAAACCATCCGAGATCTCCACCATTTTGCGCTGATCCATCTTGACCGTATTGACTAGCTGCTACAGCAAAGTTTCCTGAGCCTTTTACCTCAGCAAGAACTTTTTCTGCTTGTACTTTAACAGCTGATTTCGCCTCTTCACTCATATTCTCAGTGGAGAATAAAATATGTGAAGCTCTCATTCGAGGTGTACCATTGTATTCCTTGACAACTTTATAGGAGACATAAGTACTGTTTGGTGTTATAAAAGGTCCATAAGTCTGACCGGCAGCAACCTGGCCAACATTGGAAACCAAATCTACTGGAAGCTCATCGCCTGGTTTAAATGTATAAAAGGCAGTTGGATTCTCTGAATTACGAATTGCAAAAGTGGAATCGCTTACAGAATTTCTTAATTCTTCTGTCAAAGCAGTGATCTCTTCAATTACCGCTGCTGAATCCTGTCCACTAGGCACGATACCAAAACTCACATATTCTAAATTGGCAGTATTACCAATTTTGAACTTAGACTTGTTTTTAGTCAAGTAAGCCTTCATTTCACTTTCTTCGACTTTCACATCATCATCTTTTACTGCATAGTAAGGGATGTATAAGATTGTAGCATCGGCAATTGTATTGACTGACTTATATTCCATTTTTGCCTCTGCCTGTGTGGTGAACTCAGAAGTGGCTAATAGATTATCATATTTTATTCGGAGACGTGAGCTTGAAAAAAGTTTTTCTTGCTGTGCCCAGAATGCCTGTTGTGCCGGCTCGGCAGTCTCCAAAGATTGAAGAAAGGAGATCAACTGATTCTTATCAAATTCACCTGTCGTTGGGTTTACTAATTGTTGACGAAGTTCGGCTACAATATTTTTACCCTGCACCATATCTACCAATTCTGCATCTGATACCTCTAAGCCAAGCTTTTCATATTCTTCATTAAACACACGCTCCACGATCATGGCCTGCCAAGCTTGCTCACGTACTGTGACCATTTCTACTTCTGAGGGCACTCTGCCTGTCCGTTGCTGATATGCTAGTTTCACTTCATCTACCTTTTGGAGGTACTCCTCATAGGTGATTTCTTCGCCGGCGATTTCTCCGACGATGTTTTGGCTAGAATTGAGAAGTGAGGAATTTGGACTTAGTAGATCTCCTCCTAAGAGGAATAAAATTAATCCGCCGGCTATTACACCAATTGCGAGACCTGTCCGCTGTCTTATTTGTTTAATTAACGCCATTATTGTTACTACGCTTTTTTAGGAACAGCAAAATAATAGCTTTAGTAACGAAATTCAAAATATATTCTGAATCAAAGCCTTATCTAAAAAATACCAGATGAGTTAATTTTGAGCCTGACTGTTTCAATTCGATGGTCTTGATTAGTCATAATCGTGAAGGTATAAGGACCAAATGTTACCGATTCGCCCTTCTTAGGGAGATTCTCTGTCAACGAGAGAATCAAGCCTGATAGGGTCTCAAAGTCACCTATTGGTAGATCCCACTCATATTTATCGTTTAAATAATCAATTTCATGCCTTGCGCTTAGCACAAATTCCTGCTCTGATATTTTCTGCTCCATCAGATCATCATTGTCATATTCGTCCTCAATTTCTCCAAAAATTTCTTCGATAATATCTTCCATGGAAACAATCCCACTGGTCCCTCCAAACTCATCTACTACCAAAGCCAGGCTTTTTCGCTCTTGAATAAATTGAATCAACAGCTCATTTGCCAAAGCTGATTCCGGGGCAATTATAATCGGAGTCAGTATTTCTTCGATAGTTTTAGGCTTTTTGAATAGCTCCAGCTGATGACAGTAACCGATCACATCGTCAATACTCTCTCGATATACTATGATCTTCGAGTGTCCACTTTCTTCAAAAACTGCCTTTAAGTCTTCAATGGGATCATCAACTTCAACACATACAATGTCAGTCCGAGGCACCATACATTCCCGCACCCGCACCGTTTTGAACTCGACTGCATTATCAAAGATTTTGGTGTCAATATCCACATGCCCCTCTTCTTTTGCCTTTGTAAGGTGATTTTGGATAAAGCTATTGAGATCCGTGACTGTAAAAACCGGCTTATCCTCACTGTATTCTAAGCGAAGGACTTTTGTAATGAAGAATCTGGAAAGCCAGACGGTGGCCCAAACGATCGGATAAATTAATGCATAGACAATCCAAAATGGAATTGCAAAGAAACTGAGCATACTGTTTGGATTCAGCAAAAAAAGACTCTTTGGCAAAAATTCAGCAGTAATTAACACAACCATAGTCGACACAATAGTCTGCGAAAACAGGATGAACCCCTCATTATTTAAACTTGGCGGAAGATTCATCTTCAAGGGATCTTCCATCAGAAAGGCCATGAAAGTCCCATATAGCACCAGAGAAATTGTGTTTCCCATCAAGGTGGTTCCAATAAATTGACCGGGACGCTGGATAAAACCACTTAGCAATCTACCTGTTAGATCACCTTGCTTGTTCTGTAGTTCAATTTGTAACTTGTTTGAAGAAATAAAAGCAATCTCCATTCCGGAAAAAAAGGCCGAAAAAACTAGTGTTATGATCACATAAATCAAATAGTAAACTTCCATCTTAACGTTTTTTGGCTGCTCTTGAGTTTTTCTTACCCGCAGGAGGATCCTGGTTTTTTTTTGTTTTACGATATTGAAACCAAAATAGCAAAGCCACCGCAAACATAAAAATGGCGTATGAAGCTTCTATTCCTACAGTCAGTGACTGATGCACTCCTATAATAATCAGAGCAAGGGATAATGAGAGAATAAGTGCGTCTGCGAGTTTCAATTTAGAATAGATTTGTCCAAGTAAGATTCAGAAATAACCTAGAGTATGCTCCACATTACATTCCCTCCCCAGGGAGTAAGGTTCTGGAATCTCTTACATTCTTTAATTTATAATTGGAAAAGGATTCGTCTGCTTCCATTCCAGTTCCATTGAAGAGTGTTTGCTTTTCCTGAATGGTCACAAATTTATCAGTATAAATTCGCTTCTCATTCGGATTCCAAAAAATTTCTTCCGTTTGAAGCTGCTGATCTTTGATCAGATTTTTGACTTTGACGTCTCCGACGCCTTTATAAATATTTTGCTCTTTAATGTAGAAGCCTTTGTCTGCGCGCATCGTAGTACCAAGCGAGCCGTCTTTTTCGAAAAATTGAATTTCAATACCTTCAGGAAATTCAATATTTCCGTTCGCAAATTCCAATTGCTTTGGAGCACGTAGATCTGATCGAATAATCGCAGAATCACTTTGCACTAAATGAATATTAATAGAGCTGGTCGTAGGACCTTCATATTCTTTCAAGGAAGCTTGATTCACATCTTCTCTACAGGAAAAACTGAAAGCTGCCAAAGCGGAGTAAAAAAGAATAGCTAATAAGTTGATTTTCATTTAGTGAAGATACGGGATATAGGTATTTGTATAAACCAAAAAAGGCAGTCAAATTGACTGCCCCCTGTTAAATGGTATAATTAGTTAGTCTCTTGTTGCTAAAGTCACCGACTCACCAATCCAACATCCGGTATTCAGTGTAGCACCTACTTGAAGGCCTTCTGTAAATAATTCCTCTCGAGAAGGAAATCTAGCTCTTGCATTAGCCATTCCCTGAGAATCGCCAGCACGCTGGTAAGCATTGTAAGCAGCGATGTAAATGGAATAATCTTTTGCTCGGCTTTCTCCACCTTTACAGTCATTAAATGAGTTCATATACATCCCTCCAATTAGTGAGTACACATCTGAGGACTTGGAATTATCCAAATCAGCAGCTTCACGTGCAGCAGACCTTGCAGCAGACTTTTTGCCTTGCTTCGTATAAATCTTTGCAAGCTCCATCTTAGCATCTGACTTCTGAGTAGTGTTCTCCGCTAGCGTATATGCCTGACTCCACAAGTTTTCAGCTTTTTCGGAATTCCCTTCCTGCATGTATCGCATTGCGATTACCTGCGAGGTAGAGAAGCTTGGCTCTTTAGCATGCTTCATCTCCAACGACTGTAAGAAAACAGCAGAAGAGTAGCATTTATACTGAATAGAATAATTGAAAATCTGTTCAGCCAATACCTCATTTGTAGGATCTGCCTTCAATTTCGCACCCATAGTATTCTCAATGAAATCACAATCAATTAACTCCATTGCAACAAGGAGTTGCTCCATGTTACCTTTTTGACTGGATATATCAGTACCTTTTATTCCTTCAGCATCCAGAAGCGCATTCAAATAATCATACATGGTGAGGATCTGCTCACCAGTGTATGCTTTATGGTAAGCAAAATTTCTATAGACCAAATTGAAGTAGGCAGGAACCAACTGGTAACCAATCGACCCATTCAATTCCAAAGCCTTCTCGAAATCGGCAACTGCGATTTTCAGTTTGTCTTTGTCATCTTTATAGAACTGATAGCCATAATACGCCTTATTTTCAATCCAGACAGATTCGTTATTGAAGAGTTCTCCTCTTTTTGAATAGAGCGTAATTACAGAATCTTGGTAAATGGCCACTTGTTGTTCGTCAGTTACTTCTTCTGATGCGCCCTTGTAGATATTTACCCCATTGATGTAGATGGATTCATTCAAATTGGGCACATTTAACAGTAGCCAATATAATGGTTTTGTTGCTGATACAAACTGATCCGACCTCATATAGTCTACATATGCTGCGTTCAATTCTCTTGCCTTAGCTTCCTGCGCTGGATCTGCTGGCCAATTCCAGCCTTCTTGAGCTTGTACCGTACCCGTCAGAAGTAATGCAGATATAACTAGTGGTGTCGCTTTAAATTTCATTTTTAAATATAATGTTTAATTCGGATGTCAATTTTAAGAAGATAAATCCTTCCTGCAAAAGATTTATTCTAAGCGGCAAATACTTGTTTTTTATTCAAACACTCGCTTGTAGAACCAGCTATTGTCATTCAGTGAGAATCCCAAGGTGAAATTAATATAGTTTTCGCGGATTAATCCGTTTTCTGTTGTCCCGCGCTGACCTACTTTAATGGCAAAATTCATCAAAGACAATTGATTCAATGGAAGCGAAGCACCAAAGTTGATGCCAAGATCATTGATATTTGTGTTGTTCAAATAATAAGGAGTCTGAATAAATTCAAAGCCAAAGCGATATGTACTTCGCTTCAAAGGGCTATCAATTGCCAAATAATCTGGAACAATTTGCATTCCAATACCTACTTTAATAGCTTCTTTTAACTGACTGGGATCATCCAAAAATGAACGGTATTTTTTGAAATCTTGGTATTGCGCTTCTACACCAATTGCATATTTATTTATTTTTTCGAAGGTAAATCCAAATCCATAACGACTTGGAATAGCTATACTTACAGGTTCGTCATTCGCAATCAGATCTCCGTCAGTATTTAAGTTGTTAGCCTGTCCGAATGCTGCAAGCTTTGCGAAGATTTTCCCATTTACGTTACCTAAATTTTCATAAATTGCCCCAAGGTGCAAATTATTTTTCGTCGATAATGGCATTAAGTAGTGTGCTCCTAGTTTAAAACCCAAATCAGAAACTGTTAATCTTTCATAATACTCAGTTGGATCGCCGACGTTAACACCTTCCTGATCAGTAAGCGATAATTGATTGGTTCGAATAGTTGAGCCAAAAAGATAGGAGCCATGGATACCAAGACTTAGATTTTTAGCAACCAGAAATCCCATATTTATATAGGCCTCTGAGATTCCTCCATCGCCTTCAATATAATTCAAGGCGTTGATGGTTCCATTATTTACCTGACTCTCGATAAGCAATCGATAGTTTACGCTGGTAATTTGACTCAAACCTAATCCAAGCGTAGTTTTTCCTGCTTTGATAGGCAGCGAAAAGGCTATATAAGAAAGACCTCCACCATCGACATCAGAAGTTTCGATTCCATTATCGGCCTTGATTTTTTTATAATTCATTGCCGCTTGGAAGTTAAAGATGGTATTTCGAGTGGTTAAAGCGGGATTCACCACATTGACGCCCCATCCAGTACCATAACTGATTCCTAAGCCTCCCATTCCCTGATTAGTGGTGACTCCGGAATAGTTAAACTCCCCGACACCCAAGGCACTGTAAGTTGAGGCACTTGATTGCGCCATGACTTTGTTAAATAATAAAAAGATGCTTAAAACACCTAGCAATTGCAATTTTACTTTACTCAACATTGTGATTTAGAATAGAATTTAACCCATGAAGGACTAAATTTGGGACTACAAATATGTGGTCTTTTACTAATGAATCAAAAGATTGTGCGTCTCCACCGCAAACAAAGATCTCTATTTGCGGAAATTTCTCTTGGTAAGCCTTGATTTGACCCATTATTTCATAGCCTACGCCAGACCAAATTCCAATTTCCATACAACTAACTGTGGAGCCCCCAATTAATTCTCTTGGCCTGTTTTTTAATTCCACAAGCGGAAGTCGTGCTGTAAACTCATTCATCGCTTTTGCTCGCATAGCTAATCCCGGGCTGATTGATCCACCTAGAAACGAGCCAGATTGATCCACTAAATCAAAAGTGATGCAACTTCCCAAATCAATTGACAAAACAGGTTTTTGATTTACCATGGACCAAGCACCGATAGCTGCAGCTATCCTGTCCAAACCCAATGTTTCGGGTGAACCGTATTTATTCCGAATCGGCAACTTTATATCATGGTTGAGAATTTGAAACTCAAAAGGTAGCAATCCTTTCAATTCTAATTCAGTCCACTTCACCGAACTCACGATGCAACGGCTAAATCTTAAGTTTTTCCAAAAGTCGAGTGCTTCATCAAGAGTTAAATGCGCAAATTCATCTTGGAGCGCTTTCTTATCAAAAAGAGCAGATTTGATTCGAGTATTACCGATATCTATAATAAGATTAGCCATTCGAACTTAATTATAGCGCAAACTAGCCATTATATAAAAGATGGCATTTTATCGATGTTAATTTATCTTTGAAGTGAGACCTACTTAACAAATATTAACCCATGGTATCAAAAAGCTACACTGTAATAGGATTAATGTCGGGCACATCAGGAGACGGGTTAGACCTTACCTTGGCCAGGTTCACCAAATCATCGAGCTGGTCCTATGAAATACTGGCAGCTGAAACAGCCCCTTTTCCTCCAAAACTTGAAGGAGATTTAATGCACTCGCATCTGCTTTCTGCTGTAGAATTAGCACTTCTAGATGTGTCATTTGGAAAATGGATGGGTAATCAGGTAAACACATTTGTCGCCAAAGTCCAGATCACGCCCGATGCGGTTTGCAGCCATGGACATACTGTTTTTCACCAACCGGGTAACGAATTGAGTCTTCAAATCGGCAATGGCTGGGCAATTCACCGACAAACTGGATTAAAGGTTATCAACGATTTCCGAATGCTAGATATGCAGTTTGGGGGTCAGGGAGCACCTTTGGTACCTGTTGGTGACCAGCTTTTATTTCCAGATCAAGATTTCTGCATCAACCTTGGAGGAATTGCAAATATCAGTATGGATCATCAATCCCAGCGAATCGCCTTTGACACTTGTCCGTTTAATCTCTTATTGAATGAGCAGGCGAGAAAACTAGGTAAAAATTATGATGATCAGGGAAAATGGGCAAGTGAAGGGAGTTATGACGAATCACTTCTCAATATGTTAAACGACCTGCCTTTCTATAGAAACACAGCTGCCAAATCATTAGCAAGAGAAGATTTGGAAGTCGATTTTAATCCACTTATCAGAAACTCAGGTCTTGATCCAAAATCGATTTTAGCAACTCTGGTCCGCCATTATGCCTTTCAAATCGGAAAAGTCATTCGGTTTTATTCGACCTCCCAAAACCCAAAAGTATTACTCACGGGTGGTGGCGCTTATCATACTTTTTTTATCCAAAAACTTACTCGTGAACTGGAGGGAAAGATTTGGCTTTATCCCGCCGATAGCCAAATTATTGAGTTTAAAGAAGCCCTAATTTTTGGATTTCTGGGGGTGCTTCGATTAGCGGGTGAAAACAATTGTCTTCGCACAGTCACAGGTGCGAGTCAAGATTCTTCCGGAGGTATGATTTTTGGCTGAATCACCAATCGTCCAACACTGACTAGATAGGACTTTTAATTTTTCTATTTTTGTAAGCTCATATAAACCCAAATAAGTATGCAAGAATTATTGAAAAAGTTTGAAAATAAAAAACCTGAGATCGTATTCGAGTGGAGCGACAGCGAATCCGAAGCGGAAGGTTGGATAGTCATTAACTCACTTCGGGGAGGAGCAGCTGGTGGTGGTACTCGAATGAGAAAGGGGCTGGACAAACGAGAAGTTGAATCTTTAGCCAAAACCATGGAAGTTAAATTCACCGTTTCGGGTCCTGCAATTGGAGGTGCAAAGTCAGGAATCAACTTTGATCCAAATGACCCGCGAAAAGCAGGTGTATTGGAAAGATGGTATAGAGCCGTCATGCCTTTACTGAAAAACTACTACGGTACAGGAGGGGATATGAATGTGGATGAAATCCATGAGGTAATTCCAATAACAGAATCCTTTGGACTCTGGCACCCACAAGAAGGAATTGTAAACGGACATTTTCATGCGACAGAACCTGAGAAAATTCGAAAAATAGGCCAGTTGAGACAGGGAGTTTCTAAAGTTTTGGAAGATCCAAATTTCACTCCAAATGGCGAAAAACGCTATACAGTAGCCGATATGATTACTGGATATGGGGTATCAGAAGCAGTGAAACATTATTATCATCTATGGGGTGGGGAGCTCAAAGGCAAGCGCGCCATTATCCAAGGTTGGGGAAATGTAGGCGCAGCAGCGGCATGCTTCCTGGCAGTTGAAGGAGTAAAGATTGTAGGAATCATTGATCGGGAAGGCGGCCTTATCAAAGAAGAAGGTTATACTTTAGATGAAATCAGAGAATTATTTCTAACTCGTGTAGGCAATAAATTAGTTGCACCTGACTTGGTTTCGTTCGATGAATTAAATGAAAGAATTTGGGATCTGTCAAGTGAAATTTTCATTCCGGCAGCAGCATCAAGGTTAATTAAACAAAAACAAGCTGAGCGAATGGTTACCGCTGGACTAGAGGTGATCTCATGCGGAGCTAATGTACCATTTGCTGATTCAGAAATCTTCTTTGGACCTATTGGGGCATGGACCGACGATCGCATAGCTTTGATTCCGGATTTTATCGCCAATTGCGGTATGGCAAGAGTTTTTGCATACCTCATGACAGATAATGCAGAAGTAACCGACCAAGCCATTTTCGATGATGTCAGCCAAACCATTAAAACGGCGTTGGAAAAGATATTTGTAGAAAACCCCGGAAAAACTAAACTGGCTGAAAGCTCATTTAAAATAGCTTTGGCACAACTCGTGTAATTTTGGGCTCGTTTTTAAACCCGCAGGCATTAATTTATACTAAATTAGTGTGGGTAGAGTAATGAGTACTGTGCAGTTTCACCCAAAATCAGTAGTTTAGCAAACAATCTTCAGTAGCGATACCCAAATATTATTTCTTAAATCAACCTTATAGGTTACCCAGCAGATCTTATTCAATAAATGAAGAATTTTATTTTAGGTTTTTCCTTGTTTTTCGGAATTTTACTCTTTGAATGTTTCCAAGTGCAGGCTGCATTGGCACAGCCTGCTGAAACAAAAGTTTCGTATACTACAGTATCTGATCTCCCAGATCAGGATTCTTCTATAACGGTACTTGAGGAAGAGGAAATAGCGAACGAATCAGAACATGTAGCGCCTGTTTGGCTAGTAATTCCTTTTGTTGTGTTACTGTTGATGATTGCAACGGGACCACTGTTTTACGAACATTTCTGGCATAAAAATTATCCGAAAATAGCTGTCGGACTTGCGGTACTTGTCGTCTTTTATTACCTCTTCATACTAGGTAATGTTCACAGTCCCGTCCATGCGATGGCTGAGTACATCCAATTTATTGCGCTTTTGGCCTCACTTTATATCGCCTCAGGAGGGATTTTAATTGAAATAGATAAAAAAGCAACTCCACTAGCCAATGTGACGCTGCTGTTAATTGGTGCATTGATCTCTAATCTGATCGGTACGACGGGTGCATCTATGTTATTGATCCGACCTTTTATCCGGTTAAACAAAGGTAATATTCAACCCTACCATATCATCTTTTTCATCTTTATGGTGAGTAATGTCGGCGGTTCTTTGACTCCAATAGGAGATCCACCGCTATTTTTAGGATTCCTGAAAGGCATCCCATTCTTCTGGACCTTAGAGCATAATTGGCCTGCTTGGGTTTTTGCTCTCATCCTTTTGGCAATCGTGTTTTATCTGATTGACAGAAAATTGGGAAGATCAACGGAGGATTTTGAGCAGGAGGAGATTTCTTATACCAACAAGTTTACCCTTATTGGAGTCCGCAATTTCGGTTGGCTATTTATCATCATTTGCTCTGTATTTTTAGATCCGAATGTCATCGAAGGGGTACCGGCTATCCATTATGAGGGACAGAAATTCTCCTACATCAGAGAACTCATTATGCTTTCAGTAGGATTTCTTTCTTACCGACTCGCAGATCAACGAGCTATAAAAGGAAATGAGTTTAATTTTGAGCCAATTCGAGAGGTAGCGTTTATCTTTATTGGAATCTTTGGGACGATGATGCCAGCTTTAGAATTAGTGGGAATTTTTGCAAAATCCCCAGAAGGCGCAGCACTAATTACACACAATACGTTGTTTTGGGGAACGGGTATTTTATCAGGATTCTTGGATAACGCCCCGACCTACCTCAATTTCTTGGCTGCGGCCATGGCATCTGAAGGAGCTTCAATCAATAACATCGCAGAAGTCCGAAAATTTGCCGCTGACGGCTATCCGGATTCAGGGTTCCAATTAATGGCCATTGCTA
>JBDNIP010000528.1:0-2380 GCA_041688245.1 Algoriphagus sp. | reverse complement strand
TCCACTCATGTCAAATTCAAATGGTGTGTAGAAGTTATTTGCCTTTTTGATAAACATTCGCTCTCGGGGATAGTCGAAAATAATCTTTGTCCGACCTAAGACTTCAGAACCGAGACTTCCCTGTCGGCCTGAATCTTTGATCACATAACTAAATGCCGTAGTATCAGGATAGGAGGTAAGCACGTCTTCAAATTTAAGCTGCTTGATTTTGAGATGTTCTACTCTACCGATAAGCCCATAAAGTAGTCCCCCAAGACTTTGCCCTATTTCCGATTCAATAAAAAGTGGGGGCACAACTATATCCTCAGACGTCTCTCGATTAAGTAACAGGCCATGGTTAGCACCTGTATCAATGAGCAGTTTTGAATTGATTGTTTTTCCTCCTTTCTGTTTGACTTTAGTCAGGATATAGGGTTTATTATCCTCAATTGCCATCGCCAATTCCTTATAAAAAAAAGGTCTCCGTTTCATGGCTGTACGTTTATAAAAGTCCAGTTTCCCGTCGTCATAATTGATCTTAACAGGGTTATATTTGAAAAATTCGTAGCCGATAATCCCATAAACCGGTACTCCGATCACAGATTCCAATTCAAAAAAATCTTCCTCCAAGACTAATAAATTTTGAAAATTGCCTATGATTGGGCCAAGATCAAGCTGATTTAAAGCTGAGACAGATGCCATAAGACTGGATATACCATCCGCGCCAACCAAACTCAGACGTCTCGTGTACTTCAATCCGAGGTCGTCTCCAAGCCTTTTGCTGAAAAGAATATTTGCTCTTACGCCCGTATCAATCATAAAATTAATCGGTGGATTCCCGTTAACAGAAACAGGTACAATAATTAAGCTATTGGAGGAATAGAAAGGCAAAGTGGCTTTTCGTTTATCTTCCTTTAAAAAAAATCCAGGCACCTGAGCTCCTCCTGAACTGTGAAGGATAGTTAAGAACAAACATATGAGCGCTATCTTATTTGACATTGATTTTTGAGCATTTTGGGCCCATTTCAAGATACAAGTTTTATTTTAATCCAGATTTCTGCAATTGTTTTTTAAATGAATCTTAATTAGAATGAAACCAAATTAGCCAACTTTGGATTTACAGTTTGCCGAAAAATAAAGAAACGATCATCTTTAATTAAAGCAATTATTAAAAATATGGCAGATAAAGCACTAATAGAAAAAGCAAAGAAAATATTTGAAAACTTTTTACTCAAACAAGGAAGCAGGAAAACGCCAGAACGATTCTCTGTAATCGATGAACTTTATTCTCTTCCGGAAGATGAGCATATGGATGTGGAGGGGCTTTTCTTGAGTATGAGAAATAAAGGATATACAATCAGTCGAGCTACTATCTATAACACCTTGGATCTATTGGTAGAGAGTGGTTTGGCAGTGAAGCATCAGTTTAAAGATAAAGTTGCCCTCTATGAACAAGCCTTAACTTATAAACATCACGATCATCATGTCTGTAACCAGTGCCGTAAAATCCGAGAATTTTCTGACCCCAAAATTAATGAGATTAAAGAGGCAATTGGGAAGTCTCTTCACTCAACGATAACGAGTCATTCATTAGTTCTATACGGTGATTGTGAAATTGAAAACTGTGACAACCTAACTTTACATTAGGAAAAAATCTTTTTGTAAATAGGCTTGCGATAAGCAAACTGTAAAAATAGAGTAGGATATAGGAGCCAAGTGAGCAACCCAAACGGTGCTTCATAATCAATTTCATCTCTGATTATTGATTTTTCCCCATCTTTCAGAATACGGTGTTTATGTGTCCATTTTTTCAGGAAGAAAGGAAGTTGAATCCCTTTATCGATGAAATAAAACTCATTTTCATCAGTCAGATCAGCAACAATTTCACTGGTCCATTTTTGCTTGAAAAAAATAAAATTCAATTCAAGGGTGACTAAGTCTCCTTTGGTAGACCCATCGAACCGAAGTAGTTTCACTGGGGGAAAGGGTGGACTGAGTTCCTTGAAAAGTGTTTCATTAAATCCTGCTTTCACTTGCAAGTAGGATTGATTGACAGTTGTTATTATAATTAATTTCATAGAGACAATATCAAAAACTCAGTACAAAGAGCACAAAAAGAATTAACCATACCAAGTCCATAAAATGCCAATAGAAAGTAAATAGCCGGATCCTCATTTTTTCGTATGGGTTGGTGATCAGGATCAGATTTTGGATATCATCGGCCTTCTGATTTCGGATTTGAATCAATAAGATAGCTGCAAATATCATAGCTCCTACTAGGTGAAATATATGAATCCCAGAAAGTAAATACAGAAAGCTTCCGCTGGGTATACCTTGAAAATCAACTCCCATCTGGTTGAGTTCATACCATCCAATAAATTGCAACGAGGTGAAAATAATT
>JBDNIP010000527.1:0-6258 GCA_041688245.1 Algoriphagus sp. | reverse complement strand
TCCAGACGAGTCCAGCCTCTGGAGCAGCAGGGCAACGTGGCCAGCCACAAAGAACCAATACACCACAGAAGCATGATAAATGTCTATTTAGAGCTATGTTTCTATTGGGTGGTCAATCTTATTCCTCCGAAAAATCGTTTCCAAGCTTCCGCAAATACATTGGTTTCCAAAAAGTAATTCTGGGCGGGAGCGGGTTATTTCGCTATCCGGTTTACCATGGGTTTCACCCATGGCTATTCATCTTTGATCCCTTCAGGATCATTTCTCCAGACGAGTCCATCCTCTGGAGAAGCAGGACAACTTGGAGGATAATATGAAATTCAAAAACTTTTAAGAACACTTACGTTAGTTCAGTAAATTCGATAAAAAGAATATTAGAAGACTTACCGCAGATAAGAAGACCTTGGAAAAATACTTTGGTCTACTGGATAGCTTGGATAATACTTCCAAAAAAAAACTGATTATCAAGCTGACCAAATCGCTTGACTCCAAAGTGAAAAAGGTGGATTTAAAAACCTTATTCGGGGCATGGAATGATCCTAAAGATTCAGACGAAATTATCAAAGAAATTAGGGAATCTAGAATGGAAAGATCGGCCATTGAAAGTTTCGAATGAAGTGTCTCTTAGCTACAAATATTTGCATTCATTTTTAGCCTGGGAAATTCAACCTATTAGAAAAGCTCCAAGAAATAGGAATAGAAAATTATGCAATTTCTGAAATTACTCTTGTAGAATTGATTTTTGGAGCTGAAAACAGTTCTAACCCGAAAAGGAATCATGACTTAATCGAAGCTGTTACTGACCAAGTCATCATTCTCCCAATTTTTGATGCCATTTACTTATACGGAAAAGAAAAAGCTAGATTAAGAGCAATCGGTAAAATGATCAGTGATTTCGATCTTTTGATTGGGTGTACCGCAGTTGAAAAAGAACTAATTATGATAACCGAAAATCTTGATGAGTTTAAAAGGATTTCAAGTATTCAGATCGAGAATTGGATGGAAAGGTAAGTAAAACCCCAAATCTGACTTTGTGTCGTAAAATGGGAATGATCGCTTCCGGCTTCTAGATAAGCAAAACGAAATAGAATTAGAAAAAATTTCTATATGAAGCTAGGTGTCTGTGAGATGATCAATTTCTTGCTTTTCTGAAACCCTCGGCTGTCTTTCTGGTTAAAAAAGAAAAATATCCTATGAAAAAGTCCCTTTTTTTACTTCTCTTCACTTTTAGTACCCTGTTAAATTTTGGATGTGAAGCCCAAACCAAGTCAAAGGTAACCGATGCCAACTACACTTACAAAGCCCCAACTCGGGATGGAACAGGCAAAATCTACATGGGACGGGAAATTTCCCAAGTCATGGGCTTTGCAGGAAGAGCTTGGTTGGAGCGACAAAGTCGAGAGCAAGAAGAAAGCGTTTCGTTGGCGATTAAAAATTTGCCGATTACTGCAGCTAGTGCGGTAGCAGATATCGGTGCCGGCTCGGGTTATTATACTTTTCGGATTGCACCGATGGTCCCACAGGGAAAAGTTTTTGCGGTGGAGATTCAGGATGATGCAATCAATTACCTGAACAAGAAAAGCAAGGAATTAGGAATGAACAATGTTGTGACGGTGAAAGGAACTGAGTCCAGTCCAAACCTTCTAGAAAATACCGTCGATCTTGCAATCATGGTGGATGTCTATCATGAACTCGCCTACCCAAAGGAAATGCTGGAAGCCATCCACAAGTCTTTAAAGCCTAATGGAAAATTTCTATTACTAGAATACCGAGGTGAAGACCCTTCTATTCAGATCAAACCGCTTCATAAAATGACCGTGAAGCAAGTTGAAAAAGAACTCAATGCCAATGGGTTTCAATTGGTGGAGAATGGTAAATTCATGAAGATCCAGCACTTTTTGGTTTTTGAGAAGATGAGGTAGGTGAATAGATAATAGGAGATTGGAGAACGAGAGATTGAGAGAATAGAGGCCCATCGATGGCTTTCGTGGAGATTAGGTAAAGAGTCATTTCCTAGGTCAAAATTTTTTTACAGGCCTGATTTTATGCTCGTACCTTTGTAGTATGTCTACCACTACCAAAAGCCAAGCTGAAATTCTTTCCAAATTGGGAATAGCTACTCTGAATCCCATGCAGCTGGCAGCGCAAAAAGCCATTCGTTCTAACAATGATTTGATTCTGCTTTCTCCAACGGGGACAGGAAAAACTTTGGCTTTTCTACTTCCGCTGATTGAAGGTCTGGATGATAAGATCAGTGAGGTTCAGTTACTGATAATTGTACCTTCCCGTGAATTGGCGATTCAGATTGAGCAGGTGATGCGAGAGATGGGGACTGGATTCAAAGTAAATGCAGTCTATGGCGGTCGGACTGGATCTAAAGACAGGATGGAGATCAAACACCGCCCAGCGGTATTGATTGGTACACCTGGACGAGTGGCGGATCATCTCCGAAGAGGAGCTTTCGAAACAAAATTTATTGAAACCCTCGTATTGGATGAGTTTGACAAATCACTAGAGATCGGATTTGAACTCGAGATGAAACATATTCTCGATTTACTTCCAAAAGTCAAGAAGAAAATTCTTACCTCTGCTACCCAAGACGTGGCAATGCCAAAATTTGTCCAACTCAACTCACCGATACGGATTGATTATTTGGCTGAAAAAATCACTCAACTCACGGTCAAGCGGGTACTGTCTCCCAGCAAGGATAAGTTCGAAACACTGATCCAATTGATCAGCAACTTCGGCAATCAAAACGGGATTATCTTCTGCAACCTCAAAGATTCGATTCAGCGTGTGAGTGATGTATTAGCTGCAAATGGGATTTCCCATGGCACATTTCATGGAGACATGGAGCAGCAAGATCGAGAACGATCACTGATCAAATTTCGAAATGGAACTCATCAACTACTTCTAGCAACGGATCTTGCAGCCAGAGGAATCGATGTGCCTGAACTGGGTTTTATCATTCATTATCAGCTTCCTAGCCGAGAGTCGGAATTTACTCATCGAAATGGGCGTACAGCTCGGATGAATGCTGAGGGTACGGCTTTTATTCTGTACAATGAAAAAGAAAGACTGCCGGACTTTGCGAGAGATACCGAGATCGAAAAACTCAATCCCGCCAAACTTCCAGCACCTTCTGAATGGTCTACTCTTTTTATCTCAGGCGGTAGAACAAATAAAATCTCCAAAGGAGATATCGCCGGATTATTCCTGAAGCAAGGAGACCTGACTCAGGATCAGTTGGGAATCATCGAACTCAAAACGGATTGTGCATTTGTAGGGGTGAAAACCTCCCAGGTCGCTAAACTTTTGCCAAAGGTCAATTCAGTAAAACTGAAGGAGAAAAAGGTACGGATAACTTTGGCTTAGGGATTTGGGTACTGGGTGAATTGATATAGAAGTCATTTGAAATTCTTTCAAAATAAAAAGCTGTAGTGGAGGACCGCATCCGCATTTGGGATCTAGTTGTCGACCCCGCGGACGTAAAATCCACTGCTAGCAGGGTTACTAACTGGTAAGCAATATCCTTTTTCCATAGTTTGGCTTTAAAAACTTTCTGAAAACTATTTCCTTTACCCTTCTGAACTAATTTTTTTGCAGCAAAGAATTTTTACTTTTCAGTCTCTTTTTTTATCGCTTGAGTTTAAACCAAGCTAAAACAAAACTTTATAGGTAAGCGGAGAAAATTGCAAGAAGCAGTAGCGGCAAATCTTTTTTTCAGAATATATCCAGTTACCCAGTGGGGATAGAATTAATCCTAAAAGGAAAAACATTGCGCCTGCAATCCATAATCCTTACCGCTAAGATTCTTTTGGCCACAGAAAATCAAATATGCCTCCGCCAAAGAGGAAAATAAGAGCTAGAGGAACTGGGAATGGTTGCATTTCAGGAAGAAACAGAACAATGAGCCAAAAGATTATCGCTATAGTTTACGGAGATTTTGAATACGTAGAATTCATTTTTTCGTATTTTAAATCTGGGAAATTATAATTTGCCTAGAATAATTCTTTACCTAGAATTTCTCTGGAAATGAGTGTTAACTCCCGGCTTCGGTATATGGGGGTAGCAGGCAATGTTCGAGTATTCGATGAGGCAGGGAGATTGCTCACGAAGCTGTGTGGAGGCCAAAAAATAGCTTGGTGGAATTACTTCCAACAACAGTACATCATCCATCAAGTCTATTCGATGATTTAACTACACTCAGAAGTGGGATTCATTCGTGATTGTGCATACTCAGATCATATTTTATTAACTTAGGAAAACAGATATTCCCACCCAACGATGATCGATCTGATTCTTTCTTTCCTGATTTCTACTTTGATAGGATTTGCTGTTGCTGACAAAGAAAACTACTACGGACCGGAGGACTTTGCCAAGGTGAGGAAGATTGATACTCATACCCATCACAATGCTGAAAGTACCGCGCTGACTGATGCCGCAAAGGCTGCCAATTTCTACCTGTTGACAGTCAGTGTAGATGTGCCAAACTATCCAAAACTGGAAGAACAGATTCGACTGGCACTGTTTCAGAAAGCTAATAACCCCGATCATATCGACTTCCTTTCTACGATTTCCCTTGAAAATTGGAGTGATGCTAATTGGGCAGAAAAGGAAATTGAACGGATCAAAAAGACTTTCGACCAAGGTGCAATCGGAATCAAAATCTGGAAAAATATCGGGATGACTTACAAGGATGAGAACGGGGACTTCATCATGGCGGATCACCCTCGTCTAGAACCGGTTTTTCAATTTGTCCAAGATCAAGACAAGACGCTAATGGCTCATCTGGGCGAACCTAAAAACTGCTGGCTTCCTTTGGATCAAATGACTGTCAACAACGACCGTACCTACTTCAAAGCACATCCAGAATATCATATGTTCCTCCATCCTGAATATCCAAGCTATGAACAGCAAGTGGAGGCACGGGATAATCTCCTGGCGAAATTTCCGGAAATACGCTTTGTTGGCGCTCATTTGGGAAGTCTGGAATGGAATGTGGACGAACTCGCCAAGCGATTGGATTCCTATCCGAATATGGCTGTGGATATGGCAGCACGAATTGGACATTTGCAGTTCCAAAGCCAAAAAGATCAAGAAAAAGTACGCGACTTCATCATCAAGTATCAGGATCGATTGATCTATGGAACTGATCTGGGAATCTCCGGAACTCCGGATTCTGAACAGGTAAAAGCAAATGCCCTCGCCACTTGGCAGGGGGATTGGAATTACTTTGTATCAGACCAGATCATGGAAAATAGAGTGGTGACAGGCTCATTTCAAGGATTAAAACTCCCAAGCGAAGTGGTAGACAAAATCTACTACTTCAATGCGGTGAAGTGGTTTAAGATCAAGATGAATTGATTTTTCAAAACGATTTTAATCTCCCGAATACACAAGGACGAAGATAAAAAAGCCTGAAGTGCCGACATTGTTTTAGCCCGGGTTGGGGTAAAGATTATTTTATAACTAGATGGTTTTTGAAGCTTTCCAGAATACGAAACAATTAGTCTTATCAAGGACTGCTCCCAGGTTCTACTTCTTCTTTTCCACTCGGAAAGTCCCATTTGTCTGGATAAAATCCACTGTAACGATTTCCCCGTCTTTCTCTTCAAACTTGATTTTAAAGTCTTCCAAAGTTTTGAAATTAAATTCATGATTACCAACTGGTATCCGTTCGTATTCAGGCTGATGCCACTCATCTTTATTTTATTATCTTTGGAAATGTGATCATATTTTTCTGCCCATTTTTCAAAACCTGGAGTAAGCTACTGTGGTGAGCCACTTTGGAAATTTGAAAAAAATTTCTGAAAGTGATTGCGTAGTAAGTGAGATGGATAGCAGTTCTCTTATTTTAACATTAGTTACTTGTAGTCTTTATGATTCCATTTTTTAAATTCTGAGACAACAAATTCAAATGCTGCGTCTGCCTCTTCGGTATTTCCAGCCCAATGTCCGGCTAAATGTCCAATTCCCTTTATTTCAATAAATGAAGATGAATTGCCACTTTCGAGCATCTTTTGATGCTTAGATTCAAGTAGTAAACGCATCACATTGCTGTTGAGAAAAATCACTTTAACGTTTGGTCCTAAGGCAAAGACTTTAGGGGGGTGGCGCTAAAAACCTTATATTTTTGGTTTGCAAAACTTAAATAATATCTCGCATTTAACGCTGACAAAAAGGTGCAAAATTTTCCTTTTAAGGAAAGGGAGTTTTGAAATTCCGAGATTGCCAGTTTTCTTGGTAGGTATAAAT
>JBDNIP010000526.1:0-6290 GCA_041688245.1 Algoriphagus sp. | reverse complement strand
TAATTCATGAAGAAAATGGAATTAAGGATTATGATGAGCCAACTACAATCAAGAAATATCTTGAATACTTGAAAGACACAAAAAAGAACTTAAACTATATCGTTGACATCAGACTTGATGCGAATGGTAAAGTTTCAGAACTTGAATTGAGAAGAAAATAAAAGCCTACTATCTAAATCACGAAAAATGAAAAATATCCTTACCCTTTTCCTAGGCTTATTCTTTGCCACCTCCATAGGAGTGTTTGCGCAATCTGACAATATTAGTCCTGCTAGAAAGCAAGCAATCGATTCGCTCGCGCTTGAAAAAGTAAAAGACCTTTCAAAATACATCAGCATTATCGGAAGCAAAGAAACTCAGTTCTCTGAGGCAAATCGAGTAATGGACCGTGCTGAGGAGCTTTTCGCTCCCAACGCTGAGATGGGTGTATCCAGTATCAACTCAAATGATATCGCTTACTACAAAGTCAGAAGATATTTTGAGCGATTGATGGCTCTGAACTATGACCGGGTCAACATCTCTTGGTATGATATTCAATATATTTCCGATCTAGAGCGCCAGCCTGATGGTAGATATGTGGGTGTAATCACAATCTATCAGCGGTTTGAAGGTACTTCTATTGAGACAGGTATGAATTACAAAGACACCACAAAGAAAGATATCACCATCTACGTAGAGAAGAAGCAAACCCAAATTGCTGGTAGAACCATTGAATTTTGGGATGTCATGCTCGGTGATGTGCGAGTGACAGAAACTTCAGCATGAGAATAATACTTTTCTTTAGTGCGTTTTTTTTCGCAAACATCTCTTTAGTTCCAGGGCAGGGCTTAGGCAGCCCTGGAACTATTAAAGATGATGGCAGGCTTTCGGCCTCTACCAAGCAACTCAACCAATTTTTCAGAAGATTCAACGCCGAGGAATCCCCTAACGGCGAAGTCAGGTATTACCCAGAGGATTCCCTCTATCATAATATGCCACTTAGGGAGGGTTTTATTCAAATCCTGTTTGACAATCAAACTTCTCCTATTTCAAAAGAACTCAAAACTCAATTTATCAATACGGTATTGAGCTCATCTTATCCTCAATACATCAACTTTCATAGACAAGGCTGGTACTCAGAGGTGCGGTCCCAATTTATTTATAAAGGTAAAAGGGAAGCTGTTACAATTATTCTAAAGCTTCAGCCCGAACGCCTGGGCTATGAGTGGGTATTTGATGCAGTTTCCTTTATGCCTTTCAAAAATCTCTTCAATAAACCCATTGGGAGTGAAAAAGATTTTCTCCATCCGCTCAGTCACGAACTGGGTTTTATGAATTTGAGACGTGCGTTTCAAGATTCAAAAACTCCAGAAGCGTACACCAAGACCGATTACGATCCGGATTACCTGACCCTGTTTCTCTATGAAATGAAATTGGGCAATCTCCGTTTTGATACAGTATCGGATGTCAAATTCCATTTTTTCCAGATTGAAGGCTGGTATTTTGAAGTTAATCAGTTTAACCGACCAGGCTTCAATACAGGTTGGTTGATTTCTAATTTGGTCAAACTTGGACCAGGTGACAAAGAAACTATTCAGAAATATATTTATGATCAAAAATAATAGGATTACGCTTATCGTTTTGTTGAGTTTCTTGAGTTTCTCGGGACTTTCACAAACGATAAAAGGCTACACTAAAGATGAAATTGACAGCTATTCTTCTAAGGTGGAAGATCAAGTTCGCTTTTTGGAATACCTATTAAACACCATCGGGTCAAAAGAAACTTCCGCGCGAGATAAAGATGTGGTGATTCGGGAGAGTTATATGAAGATTTTCAGAGATGGCCTAGTTCAGGTGGAGGATGATCTTCTTCTGGACAGAAAAGTGGTGACTAATAAAGATGTGACTTCTTATTTGAAGGATATTGAATTTTTCTATAAAGACATCAATTTTAAGTTCAAAATCCGGGAAGTGAAGCCTTATCAGCTGGATAATGGATCTGTTTTTTTTATTGCCTCAATAGACCAAACCATCACAGCGGTTGGAACTAAAAATGAAAAAGTCTCGAACACCAAGCCACGATTTGTTGAAGTCAATCTCCAAGAAAAAACCGGAGAACTCAAGATTGCCAGTATCTACACGACCAAAGTCAGCAGAGATGAAGAATTATTGGAATGGTGGAAGGGTATAAACTCAAATTGGAAGAATTATTTCAGAACTAGATTTGGCTTATCCGCCTATGACTCTGTAGGTGTCGACCAGCTCTACCGATTCGTCAGCGTGGATACACTGGATCTTTCCGGCACTACTGCTATTGTTGACTTGAAACCTATTGAAGCAATGAGGCAGCTTCGCTACATAGATTTGAGCAATACTGAAATCACTGCCTTGGGACCAATTTCGAATGTTACTTTTTTAGAATATTTGGATGTCTCAAACACACCAACTTCTGATATCCAGTTTATCAAATATGCCGACAAACTAAAAAATCTGAATATCTCGTCTACAAAAATCGCGGATATAGGATTGCTGACTAATTTAAAGTCGCTCCAATCACTGGAAGCTGCAGAAACTACAATTATGAGTTTTGCAGTGCTCAATGAATTTGATAGTCTTCAGCGATTGATTTTACCAAATAGTGGATTCAATAATGGGGAAAATATTCAAAAGTTGAAAAATCTGAAGGAACTTGACTTGAGTCAAAATTACCTAATCAACTTTTCTGCCTTTAGCGATCTCAGTTCGCTGCGGTATTTGAATCTTTCAGAAACAAATATCAATGATCTTACCCCTTTTATTGGTTTCGATGAGTTGGAAGTGGTCGACCTGACCAAGACTCAAATTTCTGATATTGCTCCCTTAAGTGGGAAAAAATCACTTCGGAAAGTACTGGTCGATGAAACTGGATTATCAGTAATCGCAGCAGATAACTTTATTCGGGGTAACCGAAGTGTACTTCTGATTCATCATGTCAAGGACCTGAACTCTTGGTGGGCAAAGCTTTCGCCAAATTGGAAATCAGCGCTGAAGAAAGAGAATCCAGTAATTACCTCTGATTCACCTTCAATCGAGATTCTTACCCAAACGATTGGCCTTACTGAATTAGATTTGAGTAATTCAGGAATCGAAGATTTGATCCCGATTACTCGATTTGTAAAATTGGAGAAGGTAGACTTCTCAGGAAATCCAGTGCGAGACTTGATTCCATTGAGCGAGGTGAGAACCCTTGTGGAGTTTGTAGGAAAAAACACCGAGGTAAACTCAATTGCTCCAATCGTTGAAAATGCTAACCTTCTTCGAATTGATTTAGAAGGTAGTCCAATCGAGTCGATCATGGATGTACTAGCTCTTGGAAATCTTACTTATATTAATGTCAACAACTCAAAAATCTTCAATGAGGAGATTCCGGAGATTTTAATTCAAAAATCTAAGCTTACTATTATTTATAGAATAGAAGAATTGACATCTTGGTGGAAGGTTCTCGATCCTGTATGGAAAGGGATATTTAGAAAGCAGTTTGAAATGGGAGAAGATCCAAGCGATGATCAGCTCCATCAGATGACTTCCTCATCTTCATTGTCCTTTCAAAGTCTATCGATAAGTGATATTTCTCCGCTTACTGCATTTATCAACCTTCGATCTTTAATGCTATTTGACTCGCCTCTGGGAAATATTGTTCCAGTCGCAGGACTAAAACTTCTGGAAAAATTGACTATTTCTCAGGTACCTGTTATTGATTTTTCACCTGTCTGCCAACTTTTGAAATTGGAACAGCTGAATATTAGTAATACAGGCATTGAGGATCTTACGTCGCTAGCGAGATTACTGAATCTGAAAACATTGAATATCTCTGGAACTAATTTAAAAGTATTAAAGGGTCTGGAGAGTTTGTCAAACCTGGAAGAGCTAGATGTAGCGAGCACAAATTTGAGATCACTAAGACCAATTGATGATCTGATCAATTTGAAAAAACTCTCATGCTTCAATACTAGGCTTAGCCAGCGGGCAGTTGACAACTATAAAAAAGCTAATCCTGACTGTGAGGTGAGATTCTATTAGACATATTCCTATTTTGACAAAAAAAGTCTCAGAACACTGGGACTTTAATTTTTTAAAAGGGATAAAAAAATGTTGTAAAAATTCCCCTGATGATTTTCTAGTAAAAATATTGAGAAAAGTTGTTTGATCACCCTCACATAAAAGTAGGTAGTCCGACTCTGAGATTTATACCCTGTATAGGGTATTTTTTATTGTAAATAAGGCTTACTTATGAACATAATTTAAGTCATCGGGGAGCTGATTGTACTATTAAATGAAATACACTTAAAATGGAATTTTAGATTTGTAAAAAAGCAGCAACTTTGGGCACACTGAAATTTTTGATTTTTCTATCAATTGTAGCTATCATTTTCGCTATCCCTAGGGGCTTTGATATTTCAGATGAGGGGGTTTACGTAATGCTTGCCGATCCAAATCAAGAAAATATTGGCGGAATTTTCAATTACGATCTTTTTTTTAAAGTTCTATACAAGTTTACTGGGCTTGAGTTTGGAATCATTGGGCTTCGAATCATTCGACTAATCAGTTATTTCATCGGAGCCTATGGATTAGCACTCTTTTGGAAGAATTTGTTTGAAAGTCAAAAGCTTTCATTATCCATATTCTTACTGGCATTAGCCGGTTTATTTGCTGGTTATGGGTTTTTGCCCCCAACACTATCTTATAATTCCATCAGTGTTGTATCCGTTTGTATCTGGCTTGGCATTATCTCAAATCCTACGTTGGGACCGAAAAGTTGGCTTTTTTTAGGATTGATATTTTTGGTGCTTTTTTATTCAAAAATTACCGCCTGTCTCCTGCTTGGTCTCATTTCCATTCTTTATTTGCGTGCAGAAAAAGAACTTTCACTCCCTAAGGTTCTTATTTTAATTTCTCCCTGGCTTATTTTTGAGTGGCTTTACTATTTTCTTTTCAAAGAAAATGGAATGACTAGACTAACTGGAGAAAGTGGCTTTATCTCTCAAAGGCAAGATTACAGCATACTTCTTTTGATTAAATACACTCTGGTCGGAGTCTTTTGGTCTTTGACCGTTGGTATCTTTTTCTTTGTCATTGGGAAGTTGCGTGGCTTTTCCGGTAAACTTAAGTCTGGTATGTTCTTAATTGGAACGCTGTTTTTGCTGTTCGTTTTTTATAAAACTAGAATCACTGAAGAGTGGAGTCATTTCTTTCTCTTAGTCATATTTGCTTTAATTTCTTGGCAGCTTGGAGCGTCAAGGATAGTAGCATTTAATACCAAAAGAGGCTTTTTCCTTTTTATCCTGATCTGTTTGCCTTTCCTGATTCATTTTGGAAGTAATGTCTATTGGATGCGGCTTGGTACTCATTATTGGGTGTTCTGGATTTTTGCATTTGCGATATTGATTCAAGCTAAATCCAATAAATCTCAAACTGCTTTTTACCAACTTATTGCTGTTTCGTCTTTACTGCTGGTCGTCACGGGGATTTGGATTACTCCTTTTGAGGGAAGCTATCTTTGGGACTCAAGGTATGCTTGGGAGTATAAAACCGGCAGAACAATCTTACTTGCCAAACCTCAAATTGACTTTTTAAATAAGTTAAAATCTGAAATCGAACCCATCGAATCTGGAAACATTGCTTCTTTATACATGAATCCTGGTCTATTGTATCTTTTTGATCGAACTTCTCCCTGTATCCCCGGCTATTGGAAATCCAGTCAAGCCAAGACTTTTCTCAGAGATGGAGACCAACTGGAACTGATCTTATTTAATCCGCTGGATTCCTTTCCTTTTGACCAAAAAAAATGGGAGATCAAGGATGAACTGATTCAGCCCAATGGAGAAAAATTGCTGGTACTATGGAGAAAATAGAAACTATACCTCTATTTCGAATTTGGGCAATTCTAGGCTTACTGGCTTTGATAGTGATTTGGTTCCTCCCTTGGCGTTTCCAGACCAACGATGATGAGCTAATGATGTGGTTGGTTTCTGGGGCATATACTGGCACTCCGGAATCCTATGCAGTATTTATTCACCCACTGCTAAGCTGGATTTTTTCCAAACTACACACCTTTTTTCCAGAGATCCGCTGGTATCCATTGACTTGGTTTTCCGTTTTGTATCTGGGATATTTTGGTCTTTTGAAAGTGCTCTTTCAAAGAAAATCTCAATCCTTGAGTAATGTGGTGTTAGCTACCATATTGTTATGCTTACTGATCCACTTTACACTATTTATGCAGTTTACGGTTGTTTCTGGTTTTGCAGCATTAGCAGGTTTCTCCTTGTTTATAT
>JBDNIP010000525.1:0-3426 GCA_041688245.1 Algoriphagus sp. | reverse complement strand
GACTGCTTGGGTATTCTTATCGGTGCTTTCAATAGGAGTACCTGTAAATCCTATAAATGATGCATTGGGCAAAGCATCTCTCATGTGTTTGGCAAACCCATCCATAAAGTCATATTGGGACCTATGTGCCTCATCAGCGATGACTACGATATTCCTTCGATCTGATAACTGCTCAAATTGGCCTCTTATATTTCTGGTTTTCCCATCATCCATTTCCAACTTAGCTTCTATCTCAGGTAGGAATTTCTGAATAGTGGTAAACACAACTCCACCAGATTTTACTGACAATAGATTTTTCAGCTGATCTCTATTCTCTGCTTGCACTGGTGTTTGCCTTAATAGCTCCTGACTGAGTGAAAAAGTGTCAAATAACTGATCATCCAAATCATTTCGGTCTGTCAGGATGATGAGTGTAGGGTTATTCAGCTTCAATACCAGCTTCCCTGCATAAAATACCATACTCAGGCTCTTTCCTGATCCTTGGGTATGCCAGATTACACCTGCTCGTTGATCTCCTGATTCAGAGGTTGCTTTCTCTGTAGTGATGACTGCTTTATTTACTGCAAAATACTGGTGATATCGGGGGATTATCTTGGATAGCTTTTCCTTGTTTTTATGAAATATGGTAAAGTGTTTAATCAAGTCTAGTAATACCGTCTTATTCAATAAACCCTTTGCCATCACTTCCATTTGAGGAATATCAGGATCAGCAACTATTCTCCCATCAATGGATTTCCAAAGAAGAAAAAACTGCTTTGATGCAGTCAATGAACCATACAAAGCATCCCACCAATCTGAAGCAATCAATAGTGCATTGTATTGAAATAGACTTGGGATTGTTTTCTTATAGGTCTGTAACTGATTGAATGCAGCCTGGAGATTCGCATTTTCATCTGATGCATTCTTCAACTCAATCACTACCAGTGGCAATCCATTAATATAAAGAATGACATCAGGTCGCTTATTCTGATTTCCTTCAATGATAGTCAGCTGATTAATTACCAAAAATTCATTATCCTCAGGATTGGTAAAATCCACCAACCAGACTTTATCTCCTACAATCCTATCTCCCTTACGATACTCTACCTCCACACCTTCAGTCAAGTACCTGTGGAAAGTATGATTATTCATTACCAAGTCTGGGCTATCTGCTCTCAACACCTTCTTCAGTGCTTCCTCTTGCGCTTCATAGGGGATATCGGGATTAAACCTAGCTATGGCTGTTAGAAGCCTTTCCTTCAACACTACCTCTTGATAGGTGCGCTCTGGAGTAAACCCATCAGGGGAAATCTCCACCCCATTGACATAGGAATAACCTAGCTCAATCAGCTCCTGAATCAATACTTGCTCAATATGGTCTTCTGAAATTACTGCTGACATGAAGATTTTTAGACCATTTCAAGCCTTTGAATAGCTTTTGTGATGAATAATGGATTGGCAAACAGGTTTTTCTTACGATCACTCCAAAGTTCAATCTGGTCTCTTACTCCAACTTCACTTTTTACTTGATATTTCAACTCAATGAAATCAACAGTGGAAAGTAGTTCTAGGGCAAAATTTGAATAATAGCCATCTAAAAATCTCTTTGTTCTTTTAACAATTTCCAAAAACTTTAAATTTTCTTTCTTATTAAGGTAATCTAAAATTTGGCTTTCAGAATCTAAAACAAGCCCCAAAATATCAAATGGCTTTTTATCCATTGCTGAATACCCTGTTATATAACTACCATTTAGGTGGTACAGAACATGTCTCACTTTTCCTGAATATGGACCATAAAAATTTTCCTCAAACTTCAACTTAAGCTCGTCATGTGCTCCAAATTTTTGCAGAAAGTAAGCAATCTTTTCTGAAGCAAATTCAGACACAAATTCACCACTTCTAACAAGATCAAAAAGGACTGCTAAAAGCATTGCTCTAGCTGGCGTTAATTTGACACGTTCTTTTTTAAGTTTTTCCTTAATTATAGCATTAGGCTCATAAACCAGAATATCAGATGTAAGATTTCCTAAATGTTCTTGAATAAGACCTTTAACCTTTTCCCAATCTAGCCCTCCATTTCCTGCACCTAGAGGTGGAATTGCGATAGATTTAATTTGGGACTCCTCTATAATTCTTCTAAGGTCTTTCAACCCTTCTACGATGTAAGAATATTCTGAAGGCTTTCTCCAGCTAGTTTTTGTAGGGAAATTGATGATAGTTTTTTCTCCTCCAAAAAGGGATTTGTCCTGAACAGCTAAAATCTTCCCTATTTGAACTTCACCTTTTTTACATGCTTCTCTATAAACTTTATAGTTATGAGGGAATAACACTTTGAATTGTAAAGCAATTCCTTTCCCCATTACCCCTTCCGTATTTACAGTATTCACTAAAGCCTCCGCCTCGCTTTCCAAAATATTGCCTATTGTGAACCTCATAATCTAAAAATAGTAATTTCCCTTAATTAACACTCTCTCTTCCTGTATACCTTTTGCTAATAAATTTAACTTTGCGGCTTCATTGTAAACTATATAATTAACTATTACACTTACAGGAATATCACCGTCAACTAAAAGCTCAGCTTCTTTTCTTCTTTTTAAATCCGTGTCAGATGTGTCATTCCAGTCCCTTACATAAGCAGCATGAAAATCTACAATGTTATTGAGATTTCCAATTTCAGAAGAAGGATAAAAATCAGTCAATCCATTCACAGCATGTCCATTTGTGAAAATAAAGTCAATTTTGAGTGCCAATATTTTCTCAACAGTTGACACCAAATAAACCACATCATCTGGAATAACCTTATTCACAAGATTATATCCTTTTTGCAACACGTAAAGCATTGGGGTTCTGTGCCCAAAATAAAAAGGTGTATAATCTCCTAAACATTTCCTTTTTATCGGTACCATTTTACTACTTCTTACGGAAATCAATGTACTATCGCCAATAGGTTTATAATCAGGATTTGAATTAGGGGAAGAAGCATGTGTGATGCCAAATCCAAGAATATGAGGAATATTCTCAATATGAGTCATTCGAAATATCCATTTTTTACTAAAATCAACCGTAATACTCAAATTTACTAATTTCCAATTCTCCTGAAATGAGTTTAGGGAGGAGTGTATCTCGTAAACTTTTCAAAGATTCAATCTCTGAAGAAAGAATATCAATTTCGTCAAAAGATGATTTTAGGTTCTCTGAGAATAGGGAAAGTATTCCTTTTTGAGGCAAGACAAATTTTGTGCTTTTTATAACCCCTAAACTTAAATTAGCCTGTACCGCTTGTACGACATTAGATTTTGTGTCTTGTTGAATCCATGGACTTTTCATTAATAGTCTTAAAAATTGAGGCGCTACATTTTTTGGTCGGATTATAGCAATTGCTTGGTTTGTATTAGCAGGTAAAATTGATTTATCTGCTATTGCAACTCTTCCAATTGTTCCTGCAAT
>JBDNIP010000524.1:0-1391 GCA_041688245.1 Algoriphagus sp. | reverse complement strand
TAATTACTTGGTGACCATTGCGGTTCCCGACTGCCTCGGTGCGTTTTAAACGAAGCCAAAAAGTCAAACTCCATATGGCTGGTACTCGGAAAATCCTGCATCACCCCAGTTACTAGGTAATCTTTCCCATCGACTTTTAGCGATTTCCCTTCTGCACTTGAAACTGATCCAAATAACCTATCGGCTGTGGATTCGGTAAGAACCAGTTGATTGGGCTGGGAGAGTAGACCTTTCTTTTGTCCGGCGATTAATTCAAAATCAAATACATCGTAGAAATATTCATCCACATAGGCAAACTTCGATTCCTCCTGATTGCCTTGCCCGGCATCGACCATGACTGATGAGAAAATACTCAAATCAAAAATGAGAGTAGCTTGCTCCACCTCAGTAAATTCCTCGCGCAAGGTTACTGGGAGCAGTGAAGGTGATAAACCAACCAATTCACTTTCTCCGTTTGAGACAAATTCCTGATTGATTTTATAAATTCGATCGGAATCAGTGATCATTCGATCATAGCTCCACTCGTGATGAATGTAAAGCGAAATCGAAATAAAACTCACCAAAGCGATCGTCAACCCAAATAGGTTAATGGCAGTATAGAGCTTTCGCTTTCTGAGGTTGCGGAGCGAAATTTTGAGGTAGTTTTTCCACATGATGTACTGATTGAAATATTGAAATATTGGAAAATTCAAAATTGGAAAATTTGATCAATGTCATTTTTGAACTACGCAGTTTTAAAATACTCCTAGCCTAAATCTGACATCAACAATCTAAAATCATAAATCTCTTATACCCTTTTCCACTTTTATGCCATAAAAAAAGCCTCTGAATTAGCTCCAGAGGCGTTTTTGTAGTTTTTCGACATTGATTTTCTCGAACGTTTTTGTTCGCTGGCGGACGAATATCTTGATTCAACCACTGCTCAGCTTAATTCTTGAAAATTCTTTTCAGATATTTCTCAACCTAAAATGATCGATTTAACTAATCCGAATAGTGATGCGATTTTGAACCATCAGCTTGTTTAAGATAGTTTGAGCTTATTGCTTTTGAGAAATAAGGTTTATTGACACTGACTTCTTTATGTCTGGAAAAAGCATAAAAAAGCCTTGCGGGATTACTCATCCGGCAAGGCTTTTCTTTGGTTTTAGTTCTGTTACCAGATCAATACTTCGTCGGAAGTTCTCCGATCATAGCTTCGAAACAGATTTAGTGCCACCGTAAATTCATGGATTCCCCCAGGTAGTAAGTAGCTACTCGCCATTGGAAACTCATACACGTAGCCCAGCCGTAGCCTTCCGGCCAAAAAACCTACCTGAGCATTGGTCGCATAGTCAAACCGATGACCCATACCCAACCACAGGCGATCCATCATCAATACTTTCAGATTCAAC
>JBDNIP010000523.1:0-3042 GCA_041688245.1 Algoriphagus sp. | reverse complement strand
GGTGATCGTAATGGAACTACCCGCTGCTGCTTCCTCATATTCCTGATCGAAAAGCTGGATACTTTTGATGTGAGTCTCGTTACCGGAAGGCAGCACGGTCACTCGATCGCCTACTTTCAGACTACCACCGTAAAGCTTTCCAGCAAATCCTCTGAAATCATGAAAGGCTTCTGTTTTTGGTCGGACCACATATTGAATAGGGAATCTAGCTACACTGTTTTCCTCCAGATCTGCTGGCTCCAAAATCTCCAAATGATCCAAAAGCGTATTACCGATATACCAAGGCATTTCCGAGGAAGCTTTTGTAATATTTTCTCCTTTCAAAGCAGATACCGGAATAAAGGTGATCTGATCCTCGTTGAAGTCACTTTTGGCGACTAACGCGTCGAAATCCGCTTTGATTTTTAGAAAAATATCCTCCTCATAATTCACCAAGTCCATCTTATTGATCGCGACGACTACGTGGGAGATCCGAAGCAGATTTGCAATAAAGAAATGTCGATAAGTCTGCTCGATCACGCCCTTTCGAGCATCGATCAAAATAATGGCAACTTGAGAAGTTGAAGCTCCCGTCACCATGTTTCTGGTATATTCTACATGCCCCGGCGTATCGGCAACAATGAAATTCGTCTTGGCCGTATTAAAATAAATATGCGCCACATCGATGGTGATGCCCTGCTCACGCTCAGCCACCAAACCATCCGTGGCAAGGGAAAAATCCAGGTAATCGTAGCCACGCTGTTTAGAGCTTCGCGCAATTGCCTCAATTTTGTCCGTAGTCAAGGAATTAGTCTCGTACAGCAAGCGCCCGATCAGGGTACTTTTGCCATCATCGACCGACCCAGCAGTGGCGATTTTTATGAGTTTTCTATTTTGAGTATTCATGTTTTAATATCTTATGACCATTCCTGATTTTGGTTATCCTACGTCTCCAAACACACGACTTTCATTTCTCCCCTTCAAATGCTGGAATTTTATACTGCTTCTGGAGAAGGAGCATAACGAAAGACTAATGTTCGCCGATTTAACTTTCAGCTTTCTCACTTTAGCCTTCATACTTCTAGAAGTATCCCACTTTCTTTCGCACCTCCATCGCTGCCTCTGATCGCTTATCATCGATTCGCGCTCCTCGCTCAGAAATCGTAGAGTCACGAATCTCTGCTACGACATCATCCAGAGAAACTGCCTCAGAAAGCACCGCAGCCGTACAGGTCATATCACCAACAGTTCGAAAGCGAACCATCTTTTCTTCTATAGTTTCATGGGATTCTCGGTACACATGCTCATTGGCAGTCCAAATCATCCCATCTCTGAAAAAGACTTCCCGTTGTTGGGCAAAATAAATACTTTGGATGGCTATCGCTTCCGTTTTGATGTATTCCCAAACATCCAGTTCCGTCCAATTAGAAATCGGAAAAACTCGCACGTTTTGACCCAAATGGATTTTGCCGTTGAGCATATCGAACAGTTCAGGTCGCTGGTTTTTTTCATCCCACTGCCCAAAATCATCCCGTACGGAGAAGATACGCTCCTTGGCTCTAGCTTTTTCTTCATCTCGTCTGGCACCTCCCATACATGCATCAAATTTGAACTCCTCGATAGCATCTAAAAGTGTGGTCGTCTGAAGGGAATTTCGACTGGAATAGCGTCCTCGCTCTTCTCGCACCTTGCCTTGATCGATGGAATCTTGCACGTTGCGGACAATCAATTCCAGTCCAAGTTCGGCTACCAGCTTATCTCGGAATGCTATGGTTTCGTGAAAATTGTGCCCTGTATCCACATGTAAAAGTGGAAAAGGAATTTTGGCAGGAAAAAAAGCCTTTTGAGCCAATCTGACCAAGGTGATAGAATCTTTTCCCCCAGAAAAAAGCAATACCGGACGCTCAAACTGCGCCGCCACCTCCCGAAGGATATGGATCGATTCTGCTTCTTTTGGATTAGGTGTTAATAGGTTGTTCATGGTAGTGATGATTTACGAAGTACGATTTACGAGATGAAACTGCACTTCAAACTTTATCTTCTATTTGTCTTCGACTTCGCTCAAACTGACAAACTTTGCTTCAGTCTTGGTTCTTTTGTCTAAAATTTTGTGTCTTGAGTCTGGCGTCTTGATTCTAAAATCTTAAGTCTTGAATCTTCTTTTAATTTCGAATAATGAATGCTCAATAATGAATGTCGAAGCCTCATCGGACATCCGACATCCAGCATCGGTCACTTACTATGCAACCCACACTCCTTCTTCGATTCTTCCCACCACCATCGACCTGCACGGGGATCTTCGCCGGGTGAAATTGCCCGGGTACAAGGCGCACAGCCAATGCTGATAAAGCCTTGGTCATGTAGAGGATTATAAGGGATTCTGTTTGCTTCGATGTATGAAATCAGTTCCTCAAAAGACCAATCCAACAGTGGATTGTATTTCAATATCTGATTGGCTTCATCCCATTCGAGGCGCTTCATTTCAGAACGGTTGGCAGATTGCTCGGCCCGCAGCCCAGTTACCCAAACATCATTTCCAGCTAAAGCCCGCTTTAATGGCTCTACTTTGCGGACGTAGCAACAGGATTTTCTGTTCTCAACGGAATTGTAGAATCCATTAATACCTATTTCAGCTACCAAATTTTCGACTGATAAGATCTCCGGATAATAGAGACTGATTCGAGTTTGATATTTGGCTTCTGTC
This sequence comes from Algoriphagus sp., assembly GCA_041688245.1. GTDB lineage: Bacteria > Bacteroidota > Bacteroidia > Cytophagales > Cyclobacteriaceae > Algoriphagus. The sequence goes on along the minus strand of JBDNIP010000523.1, from coordinate 359 downwards.
CGAGCCAGCAAATCCAACGTTTCTGAAAAAAGCCTTCCGGTATCCAAGGAGAAAATCTGAATCGGCAAGTTTTGAGAAGCAATCAACTCGGTGATCACCTGATCTTCTTGACCTAAAGAGCTCGAAAAAGTTACTTTCCCAGAGAATAATTCAGAAATAAGCTTCAACCCTAATGCTGGTGACAATAGGTTCAACTGGCTTTCAATTTCTTCCAACTTATTTTTCATAGTTCAGGATTTAGTGGCCTTTTCCCAGGCACGCTCATGAAAATAATAGAGAATCACCTTGGATACCACTTCGATGGAACCAATTGATACAGCCATTTTGAGTTGTCCAGTGACAAAATACGCGATTACCAT
>JBDNIP010000522.1:0-1683 GCA_041688245.1 Algoriphagus sp. | reverse complement strand
TTTGGTAGAATCGTCCAAACTCAAGTATACCAAATCCCTTGATCTTCCTGCCATGAAAGATATGCTCGTTCGACTGATCGGACTTCCGGATTGCTCAGAGAAGGAAGCGCAACTCCTGAAGAAAGAGAAAATCATCTTTCGACGTGCCATCGCGCCGGAGAAGCATTTGGTATCAGAATGGGTCATGGAGCAATTCGGATCTTATTGGAAATCGGAAGTAGAAGTAGCTTTCAGCAGACAGCCAGTTTCAGTATGGCTGGCGCAAAGAGGAAATGAAATTTTGGGATTTGCCTGCTATGAATCCACCGCTCGAAACTTCTTTGGACCGACAGGCACCCTGGCATCTGAGCGAGGAAAAGGGATTGGGAAAATTCTCCTGATCAAATCCTTGGCATCCCTCCGTGAAATGGGCTACGGCTATGCAATCATAGGTGGCGTGGGACCGGCAGAATTCTATGAAAAAGCAGTGGGTGCAAAAATCATCGCAGGCTCAGATGTCAGTATCTACGAAAATCTAATCCGCAAATCATGATTCAGAAACCTGTAAAGTCTGCATGGCTTTGGGTTCCCTCGCTTTACCTTACCGAAGGCATACCTTATATCGTGATCATCGTAGTCTCCGTAGTGATGTACAAAAAACTCGGCGTCTCCAATGCCGACATTGGACTTTATACCAGTTTACTGTATTTGCCTTGGGTGATCAAACCGATCTGGAGTCCAATCATTGATCTGATCGGCACAAAGCGGAAATGGTTTCTCAGCATGCAATTCATTCTGGCTCTTGTTTTTCTGGGAGCTGGACTGACAGTGCCGGCAAACAATTTCTTTTTCATGACTTTAGCTTTCTTTTGGATGGGAGCTTTTGCCTCGGCTACCAATGATATCTCATCTGATGGGATGTATTTGATTGCTTTGAAGCCCGAGCAGCAAAGTGTTTCTGTCGGACTACGCGGTACTTTCTATCGCATAGGAATGATCACGGGAAATGGTCTTATCGTCTATATTGCAGGATATCTGGAGATCACTTTGGGTGATAACAGCCAAGCCTGGTCTTGGACGATGATCATTGTATCGGGGATGATGTTAATTCTCACAGCAGTCAATTATTTTACCACGCCAGTGGTCGAAGAAAACGAGGATATTCCCACTGAAAAGCGAAGTAACGCTGAGGAGCGAGCAAATTTCTTTAAGGTATTTGAGACCTTTTTCAGCAAGAAAAATATCCTACTGTCTTTAACTTTCGTGTTGATTTATCGACTTGGAGAATCACAATTGGCCAAGATGGCTTCACCTTTCCTTCTCGATGAAAAAGTCGATGGGGGATTGGCAATCAGCACTTCAGATTATGGCTTGATTTACGGAACGGTGGGAGTTATCGCACTTTTACTGGGTGGAATTTTGGGTGGAATTGCCATCTCTCGAGATGGACTAGGCAAGTGGATGATCCCAATGGCACTATCGCTAAACCTTCCGAATCTACTCTACATCGCATTGGCATATTTCCAGCCTGATACGCTGCTTTTCCCTGCGGGGGTTGTCGTCATTGAGCAGTTTGGTTACGGTTTTGGCTTCGCCGCCTATATGATCTTCTTGATTTATTTGGCAGAAGGCCTCTTCAAAACTTCTCATTATGCCATCTCCACAGGCTTTATGGCGATGGGAATGATGCTTCCGGGGATGCTC
>JBDNIP010000521.1:0-1056 GCA_041688245.1 Algoriphagus sp. | reverse complement strand
ATTGGGAGGAGGAGCCTGGTAAGTGAGTTTTTGAATCAGAGGAGGCTCGCCGGTTTTCCAAAGACGGACAGTTTTGATTTTGCCCAATTCTCCAGATTGAATGATTTCAGCCACCCGATGATAATTATCGCCTGCATGGATTTGCGTGCCCAGTTGAAAGATTTTATTGTGTTCAATCTGAGAGGCCAGCATCAACTGACCTTCCCTTGCAGAATAGGAAAGTGGTTTTTCACTGTAGACATCCTTTCCTGCCTGAAAGGCCAAAATAGTAATTTGCGCATGCCAATGATCTGGGGTTGCGATAGTCACCGCATCAATATCCTGGCGATCCAGCACATGTCTGAAATCGGTATATATTTCTGCCTTGGTATCAGGATGGATTTTCTTGAGTTGTGCCAAGGCTTTCTTTGCATGATCCTCATCTACGTCACAGAGAGCGACTATTTCAGTATCGGGAAGATTGGCAAACCAGTTCATATGAGTTAGTCCCATCCCTCCCAAACCTATATGAGCCACCCGAACCCTGTCAGAACAGGCTGCTTTAAGTCCAGTAAAAGGTAAGAACTGCATTCCAAGCGTAGTTAGAGCCGAATAGCGCAAAAAATCCCGTCTTTTGATAAGTTTGTTCATAAGGATGGTACGTTTGATTAAGTCAGTAGCCTAGTTAAAAAAAATTGGTGAGATTTTTATCCTGTTTTGGATGCTTAGTTGCCTATTAATATCGGAAAACTGGAATGATTTTCTCAAAATGCTCAATTTCAAGGATAGTTAAACAATAATATTAAAGTAATTATTAAAAGTAAGTGACTGATTTTGAAGCAGGGAAAAGGAAATGGGACTTTGAGCCAAAGAATTATTATGAATTGGGTTTGGAAAAAATACCTGATGCACCTACATTTGCAAGACGAATTCCAAAAGAGGAGTTTAAACAACAAATTCCTCCTTAGCTCAGTTGGTTAGAGCATCTGACTGTTAATCAGAGGGTCCTAGGTTCAAGTCCTAGAGGAGGAGCTGAAAATCAACCACTTACGAATTAATTTTCGGAGTGGTTTTTTT
>JBDNIP010000520.1:0-3563 GCA_041688245.1 Algoriphagus sp. | reverse complement strand
CTGAGGGTGAACGCGATTTTAAAATAAGGAATTAGGATGGCGTTGATCCAGGAGACGAACCCAAAAACGAAAAAAAGGACACCGATGATAGCGATCGAGATCCAGGTATCTTTTTGGCTTAATGACTCTGCTTTTACGGCTACCGATGTTGAAGGCATAGTTCTTTTGGGATGAAAGCGATTAATAGAATTTTTAATATTTGTACCTGCAATTCCACCATTCTAGAGATAGGAATATCATAAAATAAGCTCTACGCTAGAATTTAGACCACTTCTGTCCTCCGTCTTCGGTCTTCCAGTCTTTTAAGCAAAGGGAATAAGGCCAATGGTATAATTATGGAGAATCAGAATGATCAATTGAGTTTCGCTATAAATACAAAATTTTTATTCAGCAAAACAAGACTTTTCCGATCAATACTTAGAAAGCAGTGATGAGGAACCTTCATCTAAAAACAAGTGGTGATTCGGGTGACTTTGAAGGATTGAAGCTGGATGATCCGGGATGATTGGACCTTCTAAGCAATTTTTTATTGCTAATGCTTTTCGGGTATCTGGCACGGAGCAGATAATGGCTTTCGATTTCATGATTTGCCGAATTGACATGCTGATCGCCTGTTGAGGAACAGCCTCTAAACTGGGAAACCAGCCTTCACCAAATTGCTGCATTCGGCAGGCATGATCGAGATCGACCACGATATAGGGATGTTCCGTCTCAAAATCTGAAGGAGGATCATTGAACGCAAGGTGACCATTTTCACCAATTCCCACAAAAGCCACATCAATTGGGTTTTTGCTGATCAATTCCCCTAGGCGGGCACATTCGGCTGTAGGATTGACTTCCCCATTGATTAAAAAGTAGGCTTTCAACTGGGGTAATTGATTGAAGAAACGCTCCAGTAAATATTTTCTAAAACTTGCCGGATGGGTAATTGGCAAGCCTAAATATTCATCCAAATGAAAAACGGTCACTTTGGACCAAACTATGTCTTTTTCAGCAAGCAACTGATTTAAGGTCTCAAATTGACTGGTACCAGTGGCTAAGATTATATTGGCAAAGCCTTGATTTTGAATTGCCTCTCGGATAAGGATGCCACCTTCTTTTCCGGCAAGTTTTCCCAGTTCAATTGGGTTTGGAGAAGTCATTCGATTCATGGGGAAGGTTATTATTGATCTCCCAAATTATGGGATTAATAATTAAAATATGGTAGGATCTGATTAACTAAGACTAATATTTATTTTCATTGTATGTATCCTGATAGGTGTATGTTCCGGTCAAAAACGAAATCTTGATTTGGAATTGGATCGAACTCCCCCTTTTTTCCAATAGGGCAAGTGCCTGTCCCGAATATTGGGAGGGATTTTAGGTTGTAAATGAGTTTTAAATTTGGCAACGTGTAACTAAACGGAAACACATAATTTTTATAAGACTCCCTTAGCGGCCAGACTGTTATTAGAGGCAACTTTGATAACCTTCAATAGGAAAGAATTAAATCAAGCACTTTTAATAGCTATGACCACGATTTGCAAATCACAAGAATTTGCAATGAATATTTTCCATTTGTGTTTTCAAAATCAAAGGCTGGACTTCAGTCTTACGATTGTATTTAAAACTTAGTGTTTTGGAGGTTAAATAAGTCAATAGAAATGACAAATTTCATCAGTTCCAAGAAACCACCACGTTCCGATAGTTAATAAATGGTATGCTCTTTGTCGATTTAGGAGTAATGCAAACCAAATACAAAGTTTACGCAGGAGCATTTTTTCTCATAGTTTTAGTATTGCTTTCGTTCAAATCGGATCAGATCTCGTCAAAGTCGGAACCGATAAAATCTCCAAGCTTTTCTGCTGATATCAATAAGAAAACCACAAAAGCGTTCCTTGAAGTGTGGCAGCAATACAAGCCACTGCATGCTTATGGATTTGAAGTAGTACAGAAACGACTGAAGTCCTCAACAATGCAAGCCAGGCCAGTATTTGGGTTAAGTCAAATTTTTGGGGAAAGTCGCCGATATAGATTGAATGTGGCAAAAAAGATTCTTGACTCTGGAGAACTAAAAGTAGCCGATCTACCTGAGAAGGTATTGAGGGGATGGTTTGCTCACGAATTGGGTCACATTGTAGACTACGAAAATCATTCAAATATTGGAATGATCGCCTACGGAATAAGGTATTCGCTTTTTGATGATTATAAACGCGAGCGTGAACATGAAGCAGATAGTATTGCGATCAGGTACGGTTTTAAACAGGAAATAATCGCAACCAAAAAATACCTACTGGAAAACGACTTTATCTCCTCCAAATATCAAGATCAGCTCAAAAAATATTACATGTCTGTTCATGGAGCTGAACTTTGCCCCGAAGGTGTGATGCCGATAAAACCTAAGGTCGAGCTATAAAGTCAAGTAATGCCTTCATTTTTTTATCCTTCATTACTTTAGGCGTTTTAGTTTGGCCTCCTTTTTTGTTTGATTGGCCTAAAAATGCGGTATACTTCTCTTTTGAAATGACTTTTACAGAAATATCTTTGAGGGCTTTAGACCTTGCCACCTTATAATTTTTATTCGTGGACTTGAGTAGCTCGTCTAATTTATCAGATATGGCTTCAGACTCCACGTCTGACACAAGAACCCACTGATGTATATAATCCCCATCTTCATTTCTCATAGCTGCTACCATATATTCATTGATGGTAGTCTTATAATCTTCAGCCAACGCTAGGATGGCTTTATCCATCTTTTCTTCTGAAAGTTGTGATCCAACCACATTGAGAAAGAATTTGGTACGCCCTGTAATTTTAATCTGCGGTGGGTTCAAGCTTTCAAATCGAATCACATCACCTATAGAATAGCGCCAAGCACCTGCGCAGGAACTCAGTAATAGCACATATTCGGCTCCCACTTTTACCTCATCTATTCCCAAAACCAAGGGATCAGTACGTAATTCTCCAGAATCGTATATCCCTCGCTCATCGAAGGGTACAAACTCGAAAAAATAGCCATGACTCAAGGCCAACTTCATCGCCATTGATCCGGGAGTGCTTGTGTAGCCAATAAATCCTTCTGAAGCTAAATAAGTATCCAAAATCGTAATTCGTGTTTTGCATATTGCTTCAAAGTCTTCTCGGTAAGTTTCAAAAGCCACTCCCCCGGAAGCATAAACCCGAAAGTTCGGCCAGATTTCATGAATATCCTTAAGTTGATATTTAGCTATTATTCGCTTGAGCATTAGTAGCACCCAGGAAGGGATCCCAGCTATGGCACCAATATTCCATTGAGGTGCTTGCTCTGCTATGGCTTCAACTCGCTCATCCCAGTCGCTGATTCCTGCAATTTCCTTTCCAGGTCTGTAGAACATTTCGTACCAATTGGGGAAATTACTCACATTTATCCCTGAAATTTCCCCCTCTTCAAAACCCTTTTCGTTTTTGTCTAATCTGGCAGAACTGCTCAACATCAGCACCTCAGATTCATAAAGAGTTTCAGGAAAATCAAACCCATGAAGTGAATTGATCAGGGAAGTTCCTACTGATCGCATCGAGGCCAAAAACTCATTTGTAATTGGAAT